>CAZFLF010000188.1:0-9256 GCA_964519825.1 uncultured Pirellulaceae bacterium
GGGGCAGTGGGGCGGGCTGGTGTTTAACGCCGTTTCCCGCGCCAGCATTGACCATGCGTTAATCACCTTCGGCGGCGGGCGCATTCCGATCGAAGGGGACTTCGATCAATTCAATGCGGTGGAAGTCCATCAAGCAGAATTCCGCCTGACGAACAGCATCCTCGAACAAAACGCGTCCGGCTTGGCCACGTCCAGTCGTAACGGCCGTGGTACGAACACGGAGGCGGTCGTTTTTGTGCGGGGCGCTCAGCCGATCATTGTCGACAACATTTTCCGCGACAATCGTCTCGATCGGCTGCTATTCCCAACCGATACGGCGATGATCAGCATCAATGCCAACGCCCTGCAAGGACGTGTCAGTGGCGATTATGGCCGGTCGACGGGGCCGGTCTCGGTTCTTAATGAATTCGCCGACAATCATGGTCCGCTCGTGCGTCGGAACCACATCCAAAACAACGGCATCAATGGACTGGAAGTCCGCGGCGAGCAGCTAACGACGAGTTCCATTTGGGACGACACGGATATCGTCCATGTGTTGCGAGACGAAATCATCGTCTCGAATCATCACACGTTCAGCGGCCTGCGCCTGCAAAGCTCGCCGCGTGAAAGTCTCGTCGTCAAATTGGAAGGCCCCAACGCTGGATTCACGGCGACTGGCGATCCACTGGATATCGACGACCGGATTGGTGGCACGCTGCAGATTCTCGGTTTTGGCAATTTCCCTGTCGTGCTGACCTCGTTAAAGGATGACGGCGTCGGTGCGAGTTTCGACGTTGCTGGGCTGCCGCATACGGACACCAATAACGATGGCGATGCCACCCAGCCCGCAGCCGGCGATTGGCGCAGCGTCCGCTTGGACCGTTTCAGCAATGACCGCAACGTCGTGGTGCTGACCGAGGATGAAGCTTCCAAGACGTCGAGAATTGACATCAACGACACAGCAATAAAGGCACAGTTCATCGGCGACCTGGCACCCAATGAGGCAGGGGGCAACGACAACCTGGTGCTGGGCTTTACGCTGAATGGCTTCGTCGCCATCGATGACCCAGGGGACGTGGACGTTTACAGCTTCAATGGAATCCCCGGTTCTGAGGTGTGGGTTGATATCGACGCCAGCGGGCCGGCCTTGGATGCAGTCGTTGAATTGATTTCATCCAATGGAACTTTGTTGGCACGCGCGATCAACAATTTGGACTTGTTCTCGTCGGGCACGGTCCAGGCCCGCAACATGATGCGCACCAATCAACTGGGGCCTGCGTTGGCTGGCATTGAGCCTTTGCTACACACAGGTGGTAGCCAGCAACTTCCAGCCGGGTGGCATGACTTCTACTCGGTCAATCCGCGCGATCCAGGAATGCGGTTCCTGCTTCCGGGCACAGGTTCGGCAGCTCAGCCGTATTTCATTCGCGTGCGCAGCAATGGGGCCGTATTGCAAGACAATGTGACGGGCCCGTTCGTGTTCAGCAACAACGGAACCAGTTCGCACACGATCAGCGATCCGGGCAACGGTCTGCAGCGAGCAGGCTTCTTGCCTGGCCAGGAAATTAAAGTTACCGGCACCGCCAGCAATAATGGACTGTATTCGATTACGGACGTGGTCGGAAACGTTCAGGTCCGGGACAACCCCTTTAATTCGTTTGTGTTTGTGGATCAGGGAGCGGCACCCGATACGATCGCCGATCCGGGTGATCGCTTTTTGGCCGCGGGCTTAGCCGCAGGGCAGAGTATTCGTATTAGCGGCACGGCCAGTAATAACGGAACATTCACCATCGCCGATGTGAAAAAGTCCACGGACATTGATTCCACGTCACAATTGACATTTACTGCCAATCCCGGCGCGGACACGATTACCGATGCAGGTAACCGATTCCTGGCTCTGGAATTTGCTCCCGGTCAACGAATTCGAGTATTCGGCACAGTCTCGAACAACAATGCCTTCACGATCGCGTCGGTTACGGCCTCCACGATCACGCTTTCTCCGAGTGATGTCTTGGTCAATGAGGTCTCTGGTACAGAAACGAGGATTCACGGCAGTGAAGTCCTGGTGTTGTCGCCTGCCGCTGCGCTGATCAACGAGATCTCAGCCGGAAATGCCGTCATCGACCGCAGTAGTCAGATCCTGTTGAATTTGGCGAATAGTCTGATCAATGAAACTTCGTCTGGAAATACAACCATCCAAGCCAATCAGACGACGGGCGAGTATCAGCTTCAGATTCGCTTACGTCAGATCGACGAGAGGGCGGGTTCGAACCTCCTGTTTGCCAACATCTCGTATCCGGAGACCGGCATCGAGATATTTGGCACGCCATCGCATTCGCCGCTCACTGGCGAGACCGCGGAAAGTGGTGATGCCGCCGCCACGACGGCAGCTGCGCAGCGAATCGGCAACCTGTTGACCACGGATCACAACGTGATCAGTTTAGCTGGAAGACTGGCGACTGCAGCGGATGTCGACTTCTATCAGTTGGAACTCGGTTATGACCAAATACAAGCGATTGGTGGCGTCAACGCAGGTGGCAAGTCGTTCGCAACGATCTTCGATATGGACTATGCCGATCAGCTCGCGCGGCCGGATGCGATACTGTCCGTCTTCGACCGCAACGGCAATCTGATCCTAGTCTCACATGATGGTGATGTTCTGGATGACCAACCGCAGATCGGTCAGGGGAATGACTTTGACGATTTATCGCGAGGCAGCGTCGGCGTGCTTGATCCCTACATCGGCAGCGTGCAGATGCCGGCTGCTACGCCAGGTGCAACTGAGAGCTATTTCGTCGCGATCTCTTCCAACGATCGCTTACCCAATCCGTTGACGCAGTTCTTCCGCGCCAACGCGACGAATCCCTTGACGCGCTTGGAACCTGTGAATTCGGTGCGTCGAGTCGTCGAAGATCACATCGGATATGTCGGCTACACTTCGGGTAGTGGACTGGCGGGCACCGGCGGCGGCGCCAAAAAAATCCTCCCGGTGGCCGGTCCCATGATCGATATGACGAACGCGATCACGCTGGACGCACACGTTACGCCGTGGACGCTGAATGACATCCAGATTTACGTCTCGCAGGGGGATCAACTCGTCTCGCGCAATCCTTTCACTGGTCAATTCTTGTACAACGCCACTGGCATTTCCGTCCGCACCCGCGATGTGTATACGCGAGAGGACGGCCGCATCTTTGGTTATGCCAACACGACCAACGAAGGTGGAATGAATGGGAGGGCGGGCCTTATCGCCGAAATTGATCTCGGTCAATCGGGCGGGCTTAGCGGTGCCGACGTGCTCACCGATTTGCTCGACACCGGAGTGAACAACGTCGAAGCGATCGCTTGGCAACGAGTCAACGCTCCGGGCAGCGGTGATTACCGCGCTTACTACTCGATCACGAATTCTCCCAGCTCCGTCCCGGCCACATTAAACAGCTCGACCATATTTTTTGCGAATCAAATTAACAGTCTCGCCATAGATTGTACGACCCCTCCAGGCTGTTTTTTCGCGAGTGTAACCGGGATCGGTACGACGACGGGGCTTCAGTTTGACCAGGCTGGCACTCTCTATGGAGTTACTGCTGGGGGACGATTCATCCGAATCGGTGGGGGATTCACCGTAATCCGAGACTTTACGCCAACATTTCCCGGTATTAGCTTCACCGGCCTAACCATCGGCCCGCAAAACGCTAGAGACACCGTCAACGGCACTGCTGGGTTTTTTAAAGACATCATGTTTGCCACAGCGACTGACGGCTTCATGTACGCCTTCGACAAAGCGGATGGCACGTTGCGAACTGTGTTCGATTCCAACGGTGACGGTACCGCCGACAGCAGCCGCGTCTCAGTGGGTGCTGCCACGGGTGTTACGTTTTCCAAGTTGGATATCAACTTGTGGCATCCAACGGTCACCAGAACGATTGACTCCGGCCACGGCATCGATCAAACGTTTGATGGCAGCCGTGACAGTGCGGCAAATGCCCAACCACTTAACACCAGCCCCCTCGGAGGCGGCTGCACCACCCTTGGAAACCTCAGCGAAGACGACGGCCGCGCTAGTTTCTATTTCGGATTTGAGGAATGGGTGCAAAACTGCCAGCCGTATTTCAGGTATACCGGTGCCAATGGCCAACTTGGAATCTTGCCGAACACTTACGATTATCAACGGGAGTTGACCGTCAATCCGCTCATCGGCGCGACGGGCGGTCGCCCGGGAAACCTGAATATAGCCGGCGGGGCTCATGGCAGCTTGACCACTAACCCGTTCAGCTTGCAAGGTTATGGAAGAACCGACAAACCAACTCTGTACTACAACTATTTCCTGGAAACCGATGGAATAAACGGTCTCAACATGCGAGACAGTGCCCGCGTGTTCGTTTCTAAGGACGACGGCGCCTCGTGGGAATTGTTATCGACCAACAACTCACAACTCTCGCTCCCGACAGCCCCCGGAAGTTGGGAGTTGCCGACGCATCTCACAGTCTCTCGCGATGCCTATCCGGCGGCTCCCAATCAGCAGGTTCAGGAACTTTACGATAACACCAATACATGGCGACAGGCGCGCGTCGATTTGGCTGACTACGCCGGGCAACCGAATCTCCGACTGAGGATCGACTTCAGCACAGCTGGGAGTATGAATCAAGGCCTGCGCGGCGATAGTTTCGGCGTCGGCTTTTTCGATAACCGCCGCAATGCGACCAACGACGTCGAAGGGTTCTATATCGACGACATCATCGTCGGGTTCGCTGAGCGTGGCGAGATGGTAACCGGCCCGTCGCAGAATGCAGACTATTTCCAAGCTCCGCCCAACCCAGTATTTGGAGCTCCAGCTCAATCGCTAGTCGGTGAATATCAACTGGAGGTCCGCCGCGGGACAGAATATATCGAAGGAGATATCGGTGGTGTTCCATTTGCCGGCGTTCCGTTGTCCGAAGTTGGGTTTGCCATCGGCAATGGCAGCACCGCGCCGAATGCCACCAAGATCTTCACCATCTTCGATACGAACGAGCGGTTTGCGACGGGCTTTACGATCGCCACCGTTGCCGGTGCATTGATCGGGGACGGTGAGCAACTGCGGGTGAACGACGGCGATACCGCCACCATTTTTGAATTCGACCTCGACGTACCTCCGAGTTCCACGTTGGGCACCATTGCAATTCCGTATAGCCTTTCAGACACCGCGATTCAGGTGGCCAAGAAGATTCAGGACGCGATCAATGCCGTCGGTCCGCTCCTCGTAACCGCTGACGTCAATCATGTGACGAGGGCATCGGTCGACTTGGTCGGCGCTTCAGAGGTTGAATTCGTCACTCGGCCGAAGACCTTTACAATCTCCTTCGATACGGGGACGAACGTGGTCGCTGAAAACAGCGCCGTGAATCTCCCAATTACGATCGATCGAGGCACGAAAGAGGGCGCCGCTATTGCAACGGTTACTTCGAGCGATACGGTTTTTGGTGGAACCATTGTGGATAGCATTGGTAATCCGCTCGTTTTGGGTCAGATTAGCTTCGCGGACGGCCAGCAGACGCAAACCGTGTTTCTTAAGCCTGCGGACGATTTGTTTGCTGACGGACGCATCCCAACGGTGATCACGGTCAGCGCGACCGGATATGCGACTGGCCGGGCGGTTGCGGAAGTCACCGACGATGAAATACCAACCTTGAACCTAACCGTCCCGCCGGCATCCGCTTCGGTTAGCGAGAATGCCGTAACCGGGGCCATTCAAACCACCATCACTCACAACTTTCCGAACTTTCCGCCGTCCGGTACGCGAGTGCTGCCCGTAACGTTAAGTGTGCTTAGCCACGACGGCAGTGAGGTCCGCACGACGAACGACGCGTTGCGCGTGTCCCAGAATATCGACAATGGGTGGCGCACGAAGCGCTGGTCAATAGCTCCGGACACCGATATCGGCGATACACTCAATCCGACCTCAACCACGATCCCGCATCTGACGATTGATGGTGTCGGCGATGGCACGTACGACTATTACGCGTTCACGGTTCCCAACGACGGCGGCCGCGGCATCTTTGACATTGATAACGGCGATAGTGGATTAGGAGTGCCAGGGGATCAAGACTATTCTTTGCACCTCTTCGCGCTGGATGGGACGAGATTGGCATTCAATCAAACATCGGCCTCAACAGCTGGTCAGTTGGGCAGTACTGGGACCAACGATCCGTTTATTGAGCACGTATTCACTGAGGCGGGCGTGTACGTCATTGCCGTCGCGCGGAATGTGGACACGTTGCCGGTGGGGGGGACGAATGGACTCAATCCCGGCCAAGAGCTCTTAGCAGGAGACAGCTACAACCTGCACGTGTCAGTGTCGGCTCACTCGCAGACCGGTATCGGCGGCGAACTGATGACGGTCTATTTCCCGGCCGGCTCGAACAGCGCGACCGTGAAACTGTCGCCCGTTCAGGATTTTGTAATCGATGGCGATCAATTGAATCGCCGGATCACCGCCTGGTTCCGGGATGGACAACAGACCAATATTTTCTCGGCTTACCCTGCCCCAGGCGTGGCGAGTGTCAGCGGTGTCACTCGGGTAAACGACACCGGCCTGGAACAGGTATTATTTGTGAACATCAATCCGCCGACGTCGATTAACGAATCAGGCGTCAGCACGACCACGACGGCGACGGTAACTCGTCAAGGTCCGCTGGATGTCACGTTGGATGTGAGCGTTGTTACTCATGACACCAGCGAAACAAAGGTTCCGCTCACCGTAACAATCCCTCTAGGTCAAACTTCGATCTCAATTCCCATCACGGCAATCGATGACCCAACGCAGGATGGTGACCAAATCGTTGCGATCAGCGTAGCCGCGGACCGTTATAAGGGGGATACGGACAGACTTACTTTGCAGGTGAACGACTTACCAGTTGGGGACACCGGCAGCCCATCCTTTACGCTCAACGTCAACGTCGACACGGCGATCAAGGCGTCCGGAAGCCTTTTCGGCGTGACCGTCGACAGCGAAACTGCCATCGCTGCCAATCCGCAGACTCCGGACATCGCGGCAGCGGTCGGAACGACATCGATGGTGCAGATGACGAACGTGTCATTCCAGGTCATGGACAAGTTTGGATCACGAATTTCGATTGCGCCGCTCAGAACATTCTGGACGACGACCGGGGGATTGCCAGTGGTGGCTGCTTCCACCGTCAGCTCGCCGCGGGTCATCTTCCATCCCGATTTGGGCAATTTGGGCGGGAGGTTTGTTGCCGCTTCGCTCGAGAGCGGTGCGACTGCTGCGGACAGCTTTTTCCTACTAGCTGTTTCGAATACCTCGGACCCGAGTGGCGCTTGGAGCGCCGTTCGTCTTGACGCAGATCGTGACAACTCCGCCATCGTGTCCGGGCCGATCTTCATGGGACTTGACGCGGACGGAGTCTATGTCACCGCCAACCTCGTCGGTGGCGAGGTAAACATTTTGGGGGCCAGCATCGCCGGCCTGATTGCGGAAACGGCCGATGACACCAATACGATGTTATTGCAAGACGTCGTCACCAGCACGGGCAGCAGTCCGCAGCCGATCGTTGATATCGCCGAGGAGGTGGGAAACAATCAAGCGACCTTCTTGTCGGCCAGGGCCAGCGGCCAACTACGCCGCTCAGATGTCGTCAATCCGACTAACATTTTGACTACGTTGGTAAGTACTACAAATATTGCTGTGCCGCCCTACTCCCCGGCACCGGCGGCTCGTCAGCCTGGAGCCGCGGCTCCGACGTTACCGCATTTCACGCCCGGCATCGGTGGGAATGTCGTGCAGGTGAATAATCGGATTTTCGCCGTCCATTCCGTGGCTTCCGGCGGCCGATCGGCGATCAATTGGTACTCGATTAATGTCACCAATAACGCAGTACTTAGCGGCTCGATTACCGATCCCGTTCTGGACCTCTACAACCCCTCGATCGCGGTGACCACGCTGGGAGATGTCGTCATTGGCTACACCGGCTCGTCGCTTGCGACGATACCGACGGGATTTGTCTCGATTGGGAAAGTCGCAGTTACTGGTGCACTAACATTTACTCCGGCGACAGCAACGCTCATCCCTTCGAGTGCCCCTGCGACGGTAGCAGCTGGCGTGATGGATCCAACCGCTCAGTGGGGTAACTACAGTTCGACGGTCATTGATCCGACCGACCCCACGACCCTCTGGACCTTCCAGGAAATGATGGCGGCAAACGACCTGTGGAAGGTGCGGGCTGCTCAGATCGTGGTTCCGCAAGGTCCCGACATCGCGGCGGCGGTTGGTCCCAACCACGTGGTCGAGATGACATCCGAGCTATTCCAGGTACTCGACAAGACCGGTGCGGTAGTGGCTGGCACGAATAAGAGCCTTGCGCAGTTCTGGACGTTGGCTGGATTGACTCTTCGTTCGAGCGTGACGTCTCCCCATGTTATCTATTACCCGGCCCCGGTGGATCGCTTTTATGCCAGCGCGTTGGAACGAGACGGCCGGGATGAGGGCAACAGCTTCTTCTTGCTCGCCGTGTCGAACACCGCAGACCCCGGCGGGACTTGGACGGCAGTGAGTTTGAAGGCCAATCGAATTGATTTAGATCCTGGCTCAATCACCAACGATCTAATCTCTGGCCCAATCTCTATGGGATTGGATACAGAAGGTGTGTATATCACGGCGAACACGTTTTCGGGTGAGGTAAATATCCTCGGCGTCAATCGTGGGACCTTGGGCAGCGCCACTGATGCGAACACGATGTTGTTGGAAGATGTCGTCGCCGACACTGGCCGCAGCCCGCAGCCCATAGTGGACCTTACCGGCGCAGTAGACGGCCAAGCGATCTTCCTGTCAGCAACTGCCCCCAGCCAGCTGATACGATCGACGGTGATAAACCCTACAAATCCTGCAACGATCGCCGTCACCGGCAACGTCGTCTCGGGAGTAGGCGTCTTCGCGGCTGCTCCGAATGCCACGCAACCGGGCGTGGGCGCGCCGACGATTCCGCATACCACGTTTGATATCGGCGGCAATGTAGTCCAAGTGAACGGCTTCGTTTGGGCGGCTCACTCAGTAATTGTTTCGGGCCGATCGGCGATCCGCTGGTATCGTATTGACCCGGCCGGACCTGCGGTCCTGGACTCGGGGACAATCAGCGACACAAATCTCCACTTGTACAATCCGTCGATCGGGGTGAGTAGTGTCGGCGACGTCGTCATCGGTATGACGGGTTCGTCCACGACAGTCGTCCCAACGGCGTACGTTGCAACTGGTCGTCTCGCAGCCGGCGTCGTCACCCTCCAG
>CAZFLF010000189.1:0-9255 GCA_964519825.1 uncultured Pirellulaceae bacterium
GGCCTGGTCTATCGGGGTAAGAGATTCCCGGAACTGGTCGGTTGCTATTTGTACGCGGACTATGTCTCAGGCAAATTGTGGGCGCTGAAATACGACTACGCGCGCAAGCAAGTCGTCGCGAACTACGTGCTGCAGGACTTCAATCACGCCCCGATTATCTGTTTCGGAGCGGATGAGGCCGGCGAAGTCTACTTCACCGACTCGTTTGGCCAAATCTTCCAAATCGCACGGACGGACGGAAAATAATTTCCGCACTTAACTTATTCGCGTTTCGTGCTTTTGGAGTGCTGAGACTTGTCGCAGCTTTCGGATTTTGGATTTATGCGTGGATTTGCTCCCGCCGCAAAGTATGCAATAAAATCCCAATGCTTCGCAACAGTCACTTCCAAACAAAAATCCTAAAGCGGTGATGAATCCCCGCACTCCAAAATTGCGCAACTCCAACTGAGGAGAATCATCAATGATCCAAATCTGTTTCCGCGCGGCGCTGTTGCTGTTCTTGTTCCCGCTTTTAAGTCCGGCAGCTGAATTCACTGTCGAGAAATCCGATGACGGTGTGACCGTGAAGGTCAACGGACAGTTGATGACGCGCTATCTGATCAAGTCGGGCCCCAAGCCGATCTTGTTTCCGGTGATTGGACCGACCGGCAAAGAAATGACTCGCGGTTATCCCATGCGGCCGGTGACCCCCGATGAAAAAGCCGACCATCCGCATCATCGGTCGCTTTGGTTTACGCACGGGAGTGTGAACGGCGTCGACTTCTGGAGCGAAGGCAAGGACCACGGCGACATCGTGCACCGGGAATTTGTCAAAGTCGAAGCCGGCCCGCAGGCGGTCATTGTGACGCGCAATGATTGGAAGGGACCGGATGGCAAACGAGTCTGCGAGGATGAACGAACCTTTACTTTTGGTGCGAACGACTCCGCCCGGTGGATCGATGCCGACCTGGTTGTGAAAGCACCGGATGGAGACGTCACCTTTGGCGACACGAAAGAAGGCGCGTTTGGTGTGCGGGTCGCCGGGACGATGGACGTGACGGCCAAGAAGGGGGGCAAGATCGTCAACAACCAAGGACAAACCGACGACGCGGCCTGGGGCAAGCCGGCCGCGTGGGTCGACTACCACGGACCTGTCGATGGTCAGACGCTAGGGATCGCGATTCTCAACCACCCCACGAGCTTCCGCTATCCGAATCATTGGCACGTGCGAACCTATGGCCTGTTTACCGCCAATCCATTTGGCCTGCACGACTTCCCCGACGGAAAGGATCTCAACGGCGCCCACACGATCAAAAAGGGGGAGACGATGGTCCTCCGATATCGCGTGCTGTTGCACCAAGGGGATGAAAAGCAAGGTCGCGTGGCGGAGAGCTTCGCGGAATACTCGAAGTAATTACCGTTCGCCATGAACCGACGGATGTTATCGACGCGGCGAGGTTTGACCGCGCTGGCTTGGGTTATTCGGGACGATCGAGGAATTGATCGCCGCTTGCTTCGTCGACGACGGCCGCGTTCCGACTCGTTACAACTCCGCCGTCGTCGTCCCCATCGAGTCCATATCCATACAACACAAACTCGCTATCCGAGATTCGCCGATACGTAAATGGTTGAAGACTGCACGGATCGAGTGGCAAATAGGGCAACACGCCTGGGACCAGGTCGTTCAACGACTGAGGGAGCCGATTGTGTTCGAGCCGGTAAGCGCGAATTGCGATTTCCAGCGCGAGGAGGCTGAATCCCGCATCTGCATCAACGCAGGAACGAAGAACTGTTATTTCCATACCGTAAGAGTCCGGCAATCCAAACAATTCCTGCATGATCACTTCCAGAGCACCCGCATAACCAAGGTAGTGCATGCTCCACAGACGATCTTGGGCCAGGATCGTGTCAATATTATCGTGACGCCCCAATTCTTCCACGAGCGCCGCAGCAACGCGTCGACACGTTCCGCGGTCGAAATCTGCGCGGTTCTTGCGAAGGTACACGGCGGCATGCCCTTCAATGGCCATGCCTATGAATGTGTCGTCGATTAATCCGTGCGAGCGCAGCCGCGTACCCAATTGAATCGCCTCAAGTGCGGATTGTGTGGCCAGTTCAGGCTGGTGACGACGGACCGCCAATTCCATTTCGAGCGCCAGTTTCTGGCCAACGTCTTGAAATTTCCTGTGGTATCGAAACTCACTATCCGAATTGGATTGCATTGGTCGCTCGAGGCCGCGGCCCCACGGCTGTTTCAAAGCGTCCTTGGCGAGCGACAGCCCCACTGCATTATCGTGAATGACCGTCTCCAATTGGGACATTGTTAGAGCGGAACGAGGGGAGCGCGCAATGCCCGTCGGGTTTTTGAGCAATGATGCCGCATGAAGGAGGGTATCGAATCCATTGGGCGTGATCGTCGGGTCGGCTGGCAACTTCGGAAGAAATGTCAGACGGAAGCCAACAACGATCGCCATCAAACCGGCGCAAATCCCCAGCACGGCAAGCAGTCCCGCAGTGACCGTTCGCGGCCATTTGCGGTGTATGGTCACCGCGTCTTGTGGCACTCGCGCCAACTGCACATCGATGCAAAAGAGGACCACGATTAAACATATCGGCCAACCAACGGTGAACCAGGGGAGACGAGTTCGCTCAGTCTCATAAAAGTAAGGAAATCCCGTTCCGAATATCATGGCGAAGCCCTCTTGCAGCAACCAAACTCGCATCTGAACCGCAAGTAGAACTGCTCCCGCGACGAACAGCGCGCGAACAAGCAACCATCGCCAACGGCGTACACCAAGCACCAGCCAGACCACCGCGAGAATCAATAGCGCATGCAGGGTCGAAAGGGCCAGAATATCTAGCAAGCGCATTTCCGGCTCTTTGCCAAAACAATGGAGTAGCAATGCGAGAAGCCCACAGAACAGAAACAATCCATGCAATAAGTCCGACAGACTGAATCTCCAACCAGTCATCAAGCAATGCTGTCCGCGTATGCGCCAATTTTGCCAGGCGAACAGCGATGCTGCAACGATGATCGCCTGCAATACGAACACGACGGCCGGCTGATACGCGCGTGCAGGCAGTAACATCGCCGCGACCACCAACACGACCACTCCGCGCCACATCCGCCGCCCACGGCCGAGACCGGCCCATACGGACAGCAAAGCTCCCAGAGTCTGAAAGATCACCTCAACAAGGCACAGAGTAATATTTAGGGGATCCATTAACGGGAATAACTCCTGCCCGATGGGATGCGAGAATGAACGATTCAGACATTCTCGTTGACTTCTGACTCATTCTCCAGACGGACGCCACTGAGCTGGAACGTGATGCAAGCCTTTGTCGCCGCCGACACAGTGGCTAACATGTCCACATGGTGCGAAATCGGTCGACAACCACGCGCAGGTCGCCAATAGCCCGGATTGGGCTGTGGGTGCTTGGGTTGTGGTGCGCGCATACCGCGGCAGTATTTGCAGACGACGCGGAACGTTTTGCCGACGCCGACATCGAATTCTTTGAGAAGCGCGTGCGGCCAATTTTGGTCCAGCGCTGCTTCGAGTGTCATGCTTCGACGAGTGAGAAACTGCGCGGCGGGCTGAGGCTCGATCATCGCGAGGGTGCGCTCCAAGGGGGAGACACCGGGCCAGCCGCCGAGGCTGGACAGCCGGACAAAAGCCTACTGGTCGAAGCGATTCGGTACGACAGCCAACAGATTCAGATGCCGCCGGCCGGCAAACTTCCCGACGCGGAGATTGCGATTCTCGTCGATTGGGTTCGGCGCGGACTCCCTTTTCCAACGTCGGCACCTACGGCGAAGCCGCGTCAAGCGATCGACATTGAAGCCGGTAGATCCCATTGGGCGTTTCGACCGCTGAGTTCGGCAGCATCGCCCGGAATTCCGCCTGCCGAATGGGCAAATTGGCCGCGGACGTGGATTGATCAGTTCGTACTCGCGGGGCAACTTCCGCGACAATTGCATCCCGCGCCGCCAGCCTCGAGGCAGGTGTTGATCCGACGAGTGAAGTTGGATTTGCTCGGCCTGCCTCCGACGCGCGAGGAGATCCATGAATTCGTCAATGACAACCTGCCGGATGCGTATCAGCGGCTTATCGACCGTTTCTTGTCCGCACCGCAGTACGGCGAGCGTTGGGGCCGGCATTGGCTCGATCTGGCCCGATACTGTGACGTGCCGGAATCGTGGCGCGAGGGAGCGGCCCAAGCCTGGCTCTATCGTGATTGGGTCGCGCGGGCGTTCAATGAAGATCTCCCCTACGACAATTTCGTCCGTCACCAGTTCGCAGCGGACAGGCTGCCTAATGCGAAGCCGCAGGACAATGCCGCGCTCGGATTCCTCGGGCTCAGCCCGACCTATTGGAAGGAACTGAAGCTTGATCATTTGATGATCAAGCAAGTCGTCGCGGAGGAATGGGAGGAACGGATCGAAGCGATCGGCAGCACCTTTCTGGGACTGACATTGGCCTGCGCCCGTTGCCACGATCACAAGTATGATCCCGTGACGATGCGGGACTATTATGCTCTGGCGGGCGTGCTGGCGAGCATCCAGCTCGACGATCAATCTATCCTTCCCCCCGCGCAGGCGTCGGTGGCTCGGCAGGCCCGAACGCGAATCAAAGAACTGCAGAAGAAAATCGATCCCCTGCTCGCAAAAAAGCCGGTCTCGGACGACAACCAGCGTCAGGCTGATGAACTGCGAAAACAGATCGGTCAGATTCGTCAGGAGACGCCGGACATTGACCAGCCGGAAGTCTTTGGCGTTCTTGAAGCCAGCTTGCAGGTGCTCCCCGACGGTCCGTCGCGGACGAAGCTGGAATATCAGCCCGACCAGCCACAAGACGTAGCGCTGCACATTCGCGGCAATGCGGCAAATCCAGGAGCCGTGGTACCGCGCGGATTCCCGGCGGTGTTATCGCCCGTGAGCGGCAAGACTTTCCAGCGCGGGAGCGGGCGGTTGGAATTGGCCGAGGCGATTGTCACCGATGCCGCACCATTAACCGCGCGGGTTTTCGTCAACCGTGTCTGGAAGCACCATTTCGGTCGCGGGCTCGTGGCGACGCTCAGCAACTTCGGCGTGCAAGGGGACAGGCCGTCTCATCCCGAACTGTTGGATGATTTGGCCGCGCGGTTCGTCGCACAGGGTTGGTCGCTGAAGTGGCTGCATCGCGAGATCGTCCTCTCAGCTGCTTACCAGCAATCGTCGGCGGCGGAGAAATCGCGAGAACTTGATCCGGATAACGTATGGCTGGCGCGGATGGCGCTCCGGCGGCTTGACATCGAAGCGTGGCGCGATGCAATGCTCGCCGCGACGGATGAACTGGATCTGCGAATCGGTGGTCCTTCGACTGATTTGTTAAAACTGGACAACCGGCGCCGCACGCTGTACGGCACCGTCAAACGGCGCGAGCTGGCGGACCTGTTGCGGCTGTATGACTTCCCGGACCCGGTCTCGCACGTGGCGTCCCGCGAACCGACCACGACGCCGCTGCAACAGCTGTTTGTGCTTAACAGCCCGTTTATTCGCGAACGAAGTTGCGGACTACAGCGTCGGTTGCGAACGGCCGGCGCCAACGATTCCGCGGAACAAATTCGACTCCTGTACCCGTTTGTGTTCGCCAGGGATGCGACCTCCGACGAAGAGTCGGCACTGTTGGAATTCCTGGCAGCGACTCAACGCGACGGTGCAGCGGAGGAGGAGGCGTGGACACAGCTCGCGCAAGTGTTGCTTGGAAGTAACGAGTTGCTGTTTGTGGAATGACATCCCAGCAAGAATCAGGTTAATCTCCATGACCAGCAATCCTCAAATGACTTCATTGGCTTGCTCTCGCCGCGACATGCTGTCCGCGTTGGGTGGTGGTTTGGGAACATTGGGGATTGCGCATTTGCTTGGAGTGGCGCCGGCCCAGGCCGCTGCACACGCGGCGAGTCCGCATTTCGCGCCGCGGGCCAAACGCGTGATCCAATTGTTTATGAATGGCGGACCGTTTCAGGGGGACCTATTCGATCCCAAGCCGGCGATCAATCAGTTCGCCGGACAGCGTCCGAAGGAGGTCGACTTTCGCACCGAGAACGCGACCGGCGGCTTAATGCCCGTGCCGTTTGGATTTCAAACGCGGGGGGAATCCGGTCTGCCCATCAGCGACTTGCTGCCGAATCTTGGCCGCTGCATCGATGACCTGTGCGTCATTCGGTCGCTGTACACCGACAATCCGAATCACGGCCCGGCTTTGTTCCTGATGAACAACGGCACGATGACTCCGACACGACCGAGTATGGGAGCGTGGTTCTTGTATGGATTGGGAAGCGAGAACGCCGATTTGCCAGGGTATGTTGTGTTGTGTCCCGGGCGTCCGGTGCGTTTTGCCGAGTTATGGGCCAGTGCATTCTTGCCGGGGGAGTTTCAAGGGACGTATATCAACCAGAGCAATCTCGATCCGCAGCAGATGCTGCCGAATATCCGCAATGCGACCTTGAATCCCACACAGCAGCGCCGGCAGCTCGATTTGCTCCAACAAATCAACACGAGGCACTCGGAAAGCCACGGTCACGACGCATCGCTGGACGCCCGCATCCGCTCGATGGAAACCGCGTTTCGGATGCAGTTCGCCGCAACCGATGCTTTTGATGTGAATCGTGAGCCGGCTTCGGTGCGCGCCGAATATGGAACTTCGCATTACTCCAACGCCTGTTTGTTAGCGCGGCGGTTGGTGGAACGGGGCGTACGATTCGTGCAGGTGTATTATGGCAATGGTCAGCCGTGGGATACGCACCGCGATCACAACAACGCCACGCGGAAGCTGTGCGAAGACATCGATCGACCGACGGCGGCTCTGTTGACCGATTTGAAACAGCGCGGGTTACTCGACGATACGCTGGTGGTTTGGGGCGGCGAGTTTGGACGGACCTCGACGTCGGAGAGCAACGACGGACGCGATCACAATCATTGGGGCTTCACGGGGTGGTTGGCGGGTGGCGGAGTGCGCGGCGGGATGGCGTACGGCGCGACGGATGAGTTCGGCTTTCGCGCGGTCCAGGACAAGGTTCACGTCCATGACTTGCACGCCACGATCCTGCATCTGATGGGGCTGGACCATGAACGGTTGACCTACCGCCACGCCGGACGTGACTATCGGCTGACCGATGTTTTCGGGCGGGTCGTGCACGAAATCATGGCCTGAGGCCCGTCCGCGCGCTGTCTTTAAGCCAGTCGCCGACCACCGGCTAATGGCGCCGAATCCCTACGGGATAAATTGCCGGAGGCAGCGAACCAAATGGGCCGGAAAACCCGTGTAATCGGACCCGCCGCGACCTCGCCCGCGACTTGACTGGGTCATTTGCACCGGCTGCCGCTCGATCGCTCGGAAAACTTTTGGTCCGAAATGTGACTCGCGGACTATCCACGGCAACGCATAGTCAGCTTGTCAAAACCACGAGAACGCGAGTGAGACCATGTTACTGTTACTGGCTTGTTTTCTGACCGGGGCGATCATGCTGGGAATGGACCTGCTTACCGAGTCCCGATGTTGCCGCACAAAGCAAAACTCTCGAGTGACTATCGGGGGGTGAAAGTGGGTGCATCCCTGCACCCGATTCTAGCTGTTCATTCGCCAACCAATCCTAAGGTGCCATTCCCTTTTTTTGGCGTCTCATCGCGCATACTCCCAAAGATGCCGCACCAGTATGTCTGTCCGCTGGACGAGACGGCATACCCGTATCCCACGTGCGTTGAACCGTTGAGGATGATCCCGCGGTGCGGACCGCTGTTCATCCAGCCGACAAACGCACTTTCGACGCTGCCGGCGTTCCAGTAAATAATCTCCGGGTATGGATGGTCGTAGTTGTGCTGGAATCGTTCGGAATTCGCCATCCAATTCGCGTGCGCCTGAGCCATCTCCGTTAAGCTCGGACTGACCCGCTGTTTTCCCAGTCCATATTGACTGCGGCAAACATTGCTCTGTTCGACCATCGCGACCAGAGTCGGCTGCTCATAGAGCGGGAGTTCCTTGAGCGGGAGTTCCTTGATCGGAAGCCGCCCTTCATTGACCGCGACTACAATTTGCGCGCAAACCAATACCGTCATGGCACCCCATGTCGTCATACACACACTCCCTTTTATAGAGTTGCGAAACAAAAAAACGGACGCTTGTTGAGCGAGTTGCGAGTTGGCTTCTAGGAGAATCTGAGAAGCAGGTCCGCACTGAATTCCGGGATTACCGCAGGAGCGATTCCTGGAGAAGGGTCCGGCTGATTTCAACCTGAATCATGCCTTCCGCGTCGAGTACGTCCGGTTCATCTCACGCGGAGGCAGTGCCGCAAAGAACGAATCCAGCGGCCGGCCGACTCGGTTGAGATGGCATCATGATCAAAACCAACTCGCGGTCAAGTACCAAAGTTGGTGAGTGGTAATACTGTTTAATGATCCGCGATAGGGTAGCGAGGGGAGAGGACAGTGATGCCGGGAAAAGCGCGAGTTTGGGGCTTCGCAAGCTCAGCCGCCAGCCACCCATTTTTTCAGTCGGTGTCACTGCCACGTGGTGTTAGGGAGACGCGCAATGTAGGTTGAGCTTCCTGCCAGACACAGAATGACCGGGAGCGATGCGCAATGAGTTTGAGTTATCACACGTACTCCAAGATGATCGATCATTCGCTGCTGAACCCGACGCTTACGGTCGGCGATTTGGAATCCGGCTGCCGCCTGGCGGTCGCCTATGAAGCGGCGAGTGTTTGCATCATGCCGTATTACTTGCGGCGTTGCGCGGAGATTCTGCGTGGCACGGGGGTCCGCGCGAGCACCACGATTGGATTTCCGCACGGCGGCCACACCACCGCTATCAAGATCGCCGAGGCGAATCAGGCGTTGGCGGACGGCTGCGAAGAACTGGACATGGTCGTTAGCATCTCGCAGGTGCTCAGCGGCAAATGGGATTACGTGTTGACCGAAATTCGATCCATCGTCGAAGTGACGCACGCCGCCAGGCAGAAGTTGAAAGTTATCTTCGAGAACTGCTACCTCAACGAGGAACAGAAGATTCGGCTCTGCGAAATCTGCGGCGACCTGAACGTCGATTGGGTCAAGACCTCGACGGGATACGGGACCGGCGGTGCGACGCACGAGGATCTTCGCCTGATGCGGCGGCACGCACCGCCCCACGTCCAAGTGAAGGCAGCAGGTGGGGTGCGCGATTATGCCAGCCTGCTACAGGTGCGGGAGATCGGAGTGTCCCGCGTCGGAGCGAGTCGCACCAAGGAAATGCTCGACGA
>CAZFLF010000190.1:0-9225 GCA_964519825.1 uncultured Pirellulaceae bacterium
TGCGCAATTCGACATAGCTGATGGCGAGCGAATACTGATCGCTGGCGATTCCCGGTTTTTTACTGATGCACTCCGGAGCCATGTACGCCGGCGATCCGACCATGCCGGTGGCAGTCGCGGCGGAGTCGCTTAGCACGCGGGCCAAGCCAAAGTCGCACACCACGGCCGCGTCGCCGATCAACATGATGTTGGCCGGCTTCACATCGCAGTGTTGGATCGCTACCACCCCTTCACCCAAGTCGTGTTGAGGCGTGTTGAGATAGTCGAGGCCTTTGGCGGCCTCTTCCATGTAGCGCAGCAGTTCCTCGACCGGGATGCCGGCGTGGCCGGCCGCCTGACATTCTTCCAATCGGTCCGCGAGATTCTTTTTGCCGAGCAGCATTGCGACGACCAGCCATTCGGCCCGCATTGCTTCCTCATCCCCCACCTGCAAGGTTGCCCCCACCTTCTTCGCTTCCGGATCGTAGGCGTTGAGCAACTTGTCGCCGAGGATGTTCCCTTCACCGTCCAGCATCCACAGGGCGGTGATGGGCATCAAGTTCGCATGGCGAATCTCTTTGACCCGGCGGACGCCGCGGAATTCCTTGATCCCTTGTTTGCCGCCCAAATCGATGAATTTGAGCGCGGCGGAAGTTCCGCCAGGAGCGGTTGTCTTCCACACCTCGCCGAACTGGCCTTTGCCCAGAAACTTTTCCAGACGATAGCCCGGGATCGGTTCATCACCCTTGCGAAACATGGTGCGATTATCGGTTGCTTCGTGATTTGAGACCATGCCCTTACAAACAACGTACCGGGCGTGATACTTTACTCGGAGAGTCTGTCCACTCCAACGTGATCACCATGCCTAAGTTTACGCATCACATTTTTATCTGCTGCAACCAGCGTCCTCCGGGAAGTGGCCGAGGCTGCTGCAATCCGGACGGCTCGGACGCGCTGCGGAACCTGTTCAAAGCCGAAGTGAAGAAGCGCGGCTTGAACACCTTGGTCCGCGCGAATTACTCCGGTTGCTTGGACCAATGCGAACTCGGCCCGACCGTGGTGATCTATCCGCAAGCGATCTGGTACGGCGGCGTCAAACTGGAAGACGTGCCGCGAATCATTGAGGAAACCATCCTCGGCGGACGAATCCTCAATGATTTGCTCATCCCTGACGAGAAGCTGAACGCGAAGGGGTCGCGCACCAGTTGAATTTCGTTTCACTTCATAACTCCCAAACGCGGACTTGTCCCGGCCATGACGGAGACAATATTGCTCGAATCGTCGTGGCGAGCCAGAATTAGAAATATGAATGCCATGACGATTGAGTTTCTGACACAGCAACTAGAACTGGCCGAGCAACTCCGTGCCGGCAGAACTCAAATGCTCGAGCCTAGAGATCTGCCAGGGCGATTTGGGCAAGTTATCCGGTCGATCGAACACGTAGTATCAGCCACTCAATGCGAGGCCGTGCTCGCCGGAGGATGGGCTGTGTGGCGACACGGCTACGTCGCGCGAGTTACGCAAGACGTGGACATTATTCTGGCCGCCGACCGAATCGACGAATTCTTGCGCGTGGCGGAAGTCAGCGGATTCGAACGACTCCCCACCGTTCCCGGTCGCTGGCCCAAGATATGTCACAAGGAAACCGGCATCCAAGTTGATATTCATCCCGAAGGTGCTCGACCCGGCGTGCCAAGCAGATTGGCACCCACGACGATTCCGCATCCGAGACAGTTGGGGGCCGCCGGTTCGACGTTGCGCTACATCGGGTTACCGAATCTCATCGAGTTGAAACTCGCGGCCGGAAGAGTGCGTGATGAAGCGGATATCGTCGAACTACTGCGCGAGAACTTGGATCAAGTTGTCATCATTCGGCAGCATCTGTCGCAAGCCCACGCGGATTACGTAGCGGCGTTTGACCAATTATTTGAACGAGCACGGACTCAGGTCGATCAATAAGCGAAGAGCGTCCTTGCCGTTCAGCTGCGTCATCTGAGCGTCAGCGAGGGGGCCGTCAGTTGTAACAGAGGTTTAGCTGGCACTTCTGGTGTGGCTCGTAGGGCAGCGCAATGCTGGCCGTTATCCGCGGAGGGGCAGGAACACGACGACCTGGTCCCTGATCTCTTCCTCCGGCATGTACTCCGCGACGAGCAGGATGTCGTCGATGGCCGAGCCGATAGACTGCTCGTTGGTCGTAACGATGAGGCCAGGCATCGGCTCTCCCGCTGCAACGCGCTGATAAGCGAAACCGACCATCGTGTTCCGGTCGTTGGTGATGAGAATTCGATTCTCCACCGCGGCCCAGGCCAACACATCCGGGTCGGGTGTGCCTTCGGGCAAGGCATCTTGGGCACGCACCAATTCGATCTCCGGCAGCCGCCGGCGCAGGCCGCGGATGATGTCGCCGTGAACGTCAGCGTCACTCGACAGTCGGAGCATGCACTTTCTCCGTGGCACTTCGGCGTGCCAGCAGCTCCTCCGGAGCGACGCGCGGGTGTTCAGCCTCGATCCGCGCCCGCTGGGCCTCAGCGTCTGCTTGGCGTCGCTTCAGATACTCCCGCACTTCGTCGCGGTGCCGGAGGTAGTAAGCGAAGACGGCGTAAACGTCGGCCAGCACCAGGGTGTCGTAGGCACCGACTATGTCTTCCGGCGTTTTGCCGTTCTCGTAATGCTCGATGACCAGATCAAGGCTGATGCGACTGTTGCCAACGCGTACGGAGCCAGCGTCGTCCACCCGGAGCGGGGGACGGTCGGCGTGGAGGGGAAGCACCTCAGCCGGTCTTTCCGCGACTGTCGCGGCCCGGTCCAGGCCCGCGACGATCAGCGGGGGGAGGTCTCGGTCGGCGATGATGGCCTGGTTCCCGATGCCGATGACGAGGTGTTTCGTCTGCGAATCCAGGCCAGCTGAGTTGTGCTGCGGCTGGTGCAGCGTCGTCTCGTTGCGGGCGATCTCATCAAGGTAGCGGACGCACTGCTCGAGATTCTCGACGGTGTCAGGGATGTTGTGTGAGTGGAAAGCAAACCTAATGCCGAGGTAGCAACTGCGCCAGAGCAACTCGTTCAGTTGACGCTCGTCCATAACCAAATACTCCGGGTTCCGGGAGGTTCAGCCAGTGAGGCGCAGCGTGCGCCTTTAATGACAGTGTACACCAGCACCGATAAAAACGTTCCAGTCACCAACGGCGGGCGAATCGATTGCGACCTACTGCTCGGCGAGACGTTTCTTTTCCACTACAGATGTCAGCCAGTACAGCGGCGTGGCACGGGTGGCCCGCCTCCAAACGTGTTCCACGGCAATAGTTCGACGAAGATAGTTATGCGGTGGAGGAGACTCAACCGTCGAACTTGCAGCCCGTGCTGAACTGCAACGCAATTGTCGACTTGGCAAACGCAAATAGCAACTTGGAGAACTGGCACGGCTTGCCTTCGGAGTGGTCAGACGTTTTTCGCCAGCTTCAGGTTGGCAACGAATGACTGACAGGAATTCGTCTCGCCCCGCGGCACGGGCCGGGCGTGGCACACAATGCAACCTTGACTGTGTCACTCCGCTGCGCGCGAACGAGGTGTTTAGCGTGGCGAAATTTCACACGTAGGCAGCGCCATTTGAAGGCGTTTCTTCGCCGCCGTCGAAAGTCCAGTCTTGTATATTGTCAATCGTGCAAGTTGGCTCACTTTTGCCAAGTCGTCGGCCTGTTGGTCCGTCAGTGGAGATTCGGAGAAATGGAGATTGGCCAAAGAAGACATTTTGCCGATCTTCGGTACGGCCTCAATGACGCCTTCAGCAGTGACATTGTGTAAGTGCAAATGACGAACCTTTGGCAAGCTGGCCCCGTCAAACGACGTGTGGTTCGCCCGATTGAATCCGAGTACTGTCAGATTTGGCAGGTCTGCAACGCTGCTACTGCAGATACCAGGACCCTGGAGCCACAGCGACGTGAGGCGCGGAATTGCCTTAATGTTGATGATGCCAGTCGCGGTCAACTGAGAGGGATCTACAACCAACCATTCAAGGGTCTTCATCGCAGCGAGGTTAGACAGCCCTTTGTCGGTCACTTGCGTTCCGTCGATGCCAAGGGATCGAACTTTTTTGAGTCCAACTAGCTGTTCCAGCTCAGCATCGGTTAGAGACGTGTTGCTTAAAAAGAGATTCTCCAGCTGCGACAACTTTCGGAGGTCGCCGATCGCTAGTTCGTCGAGCTGGGCGCCGGTCAGCACGACCCTTCGCAGGTATGGAAGCTGGAGGACCTGGTGGATTTCCGAGGCACCCAATCTGCAGTTTTCAAATTCAACCTCAACGACGTTGGAGAACGCGTCTACATCGAACGTGTTCAACAACCAGTGCGGTACGTTCGGGCCTTCGTTTGGTCGCGGCACTGTAACGTCGTCGCCATCGGTTTGATAATCGTAGCGAACTGTTCCCCCATTCGTTGTGACAATGGAGACTACCCTCCGTTGGTGGTGCCAGCGATTTGTCCAGATACCTAGCACGGCGCTGCAAATCATCAGCGTTCCCAGCATCGCTCTCAAGCTGAATCGTGTAAACCGACGTTTGAAATGCGGTGAAGGTGACATTGCGGGGTGAATGTTTGCCAGGCGCCGTTTTGAGGAAAGACACGAAATCTACAGAACGTTCATTTGCGGACTCTCCCGGCCCAAACTTCCCCGAACTTGGGGCCCGGCCAACTTTTGGCATTGTGAGAACAGACCACAGGATTAGATTCCGACTCGGGGAATCTAACCCTCCATTCGTTAGGCATCCGATTGCGTGAGTTGCGGCGGCAACAATTGCGCGCCATGTATCACTGCCAGCACGACGACGCGATTGTTGTCGGCTCGATAAATCAAGCGGTAGGAACCTTCGATTACTTCACGAATTTGAGGATGCTGGTATTCTGAGACGACTTGACCGGACTAGGGAACCGTGCCGATCTGTTTCGATCGTGAAGTGATGCGATCGACCATGCGACGGGCGTACGGACGCGACTCACTGGCAATGTAATCATGAATGTCCGCCAACTGACTCATAACGGTTCGCGTCCATACGACCTTCATGGTATCAAGCCAAACCTACGGCGAACCTCTTCTACGTCAACCACCTGATCGGCATGGGTATCTTCCAACCCGCAATCGATACACTGCCTGACGTAGATACGATACATGACATCGTCCCACGTGGCATCGTCAGGCATCGCGTCAGTGAGGCGATGAGCGTCGGATTTGATGTCGCCGGACATTGGTTCGGACATGCGAATTAGACCCCTTCCAAGAGTATACCGCTGGTGGCCCTTCGCGGACCACCGACTAATTGCGGAAAAGCCTCCGGCTTGAAGACGGCCCGCGAATTCTTGGCAGGAATTCTCGTGCCCACAGCCAATTGCCACATGACCGCATGGACCGACTCGCAGTCACAGGACAGACTTCAAGATGGCTGCGGACGCTGGTGTTGCTTGAAGCGACAACTTATTCGCAATTCCCATAATGCAAGCCCTTTCCTCAGGGCTGATCTTGGGACCGGTTCCGAGAAAGCCCTCGCCGGAGGCCTGAGCGACGGCCACAATCATCCGAGCCACCGCCGCCCGTACCTTCTCAGCAATTTGCGGGGTGACCTCAAGGAGTAGGTCCTTCAAAGTTTCCAGGGCATACTCATAGATGACCAAGTCCGAAGGCTTTGCATGACTCACCAGCGTTCCGAGAACGCGGCGGTGTTCCTTCGTCATCTCTAAGGAATTCTCTTGTTTGCCGATGGCGAATGCTTCCCGGATGTGTTCCGATCCGGGCAAGTCGAGGATTGGGACGCGAAACTGCTTGTCGCTTGTCCAAGCATGAACATTGGCGACCATGTACATGGGGAAACACGCCAGCGCGGCCAATGGCGAACTGATGTGGTCCGTCGCGACCTCGTCGCACGTCAGACCGAGCTTGCGGCACCGCTCGAGCAACAGCGTGGAAACAGCCATGGTTCTCTCCTAAGATTTTACTTGGCATTGGATACCACAGGCGATTCGTGTCAATGACTTTTCGATCATCGACATAAACACTGAACTCACCAAGGCCGCCCCTTACAATTTCTACTTGAGCGTCATTTTGTTTTCTCAATTGGGCCGCCACACGGGAGGCCATGGCTTGCTTGATGGGTCAGATCGCGCAGTAATGTATTGCGATTTTCTTCACAGGCTACTCTCTTTTTCGGAAATGAGCCAACCATGCCGTACAACTGCTCTGAGCCTAGACAAGTTTGAGGAGGTTGCCGCCGACTAACTTGTCCTCTTACTACGCTTCCTCCTCGCGCACGCTGAATTCCAACTTCCAGCGACCTTGAGTGCGGGTCCCGACACACCACAGTTCGAACATCCCCAATTCCGTGATCCGCGACCGGAATCGGACAGGGACGTAGGATTCCTCGACTTCGTCGTCCGCAGGCAACGTGGCTTCGAGCGGATTGGTTTCGCTCAGCTCGCTGTCATCCCAATTGTCGAGCGCATCCCCGACGCGATCATGTTTGCGAATGGCCGAACTGAAGAAACGAAACTGAGCCGGTTCGCCATGGACTAAACCGATCTCCGCCGAGGGGACATCGAGTTCCGTCCCTTCCTCCATGCCGAACGGCACGACGCACAACGCTCGCAGCGGCCGCGGAGCGCCTGGAATCGCCAGTCCCGCAGTCTCGATGCCGACGTAATACGAGCGGGCCGCGCCGCCGCGAATGCGCACGCCGCCATGTTCTTTCGACCAACCGTAGTAGGCGGCGCCGCGAGCTACTGAGTGGTCCAGATCCTGATCGGCGTCGAGTACTTCCGCTGTCCGCGCATCCTTGAACCAGCCGCGAAGCACTTCCAACAACCGATCGCGCAATACGGTCGCCTTGAACACGCCTCCATTGAACAGCACGTGGGTCGGACGAATGGCTTTTCCATCACCATGATCGGACAGAAAGGCGGCCACGTGCCGCGTCACGCCGGTGTCGGTTTCATACGGCAGGCCGATCTCCTGAAATCCCGATTGCCGCTGTCGCGCCGGCCGTTCGCCGATCTTGCAGCGCGGGAAGAAGCCATCCACCAGCAACTGCTCAACGTCCACCCGGTCGATCTTCAGCGACTGCGTGCCGCCGATCAACTTGCTGCCGCGTCCCAGCACCGAAATCGTCTGCTGCTTCGCTCCTTTGCCGGTCAGCATCTGCTCTTTCGCTGCACGGCAAGAATGCCACAACGAGATCGACTGCCACGGGTTCAGCTTGACTCCTTGCTCGCCGAATTTCCCCGCGACCCAGTGTGCCAGGGCTAGGTCCATGTTGTCGCCGCCGACCAGTAGATGCTTGCCAACGGCAGTTCGCTGGAGAACGAGTTCACCCGCTTCTTCCGCCACGCTGATCAATGTGAGGTCGGTCGTGCCGCCACCGACGTCGCACACCAGCAATTGGTCGTGCAGCTTCAATCGCTTGCGCCAATGTTCGCCGCTTTTGGCCAGCCAGGCATACACGGCGGCCTGCGGTTCCTCGAAGAGCACGACGTCTTCGGGCAAACCGGCGGCCAATGCGGCCTCGCGAGTCAATTCGCGCGCGACGGCATCAAACGAGGCTGGCACGGTCAAGACGACGCGCTGCTCGTGAATCGGAGCATCAGGAAAAGCAGCTTCCCAAGCACCCGCCAGGTGTTCCAGATAACGTTGTGCCGCGGTAACGGGCGACACTTTCGCGACCTCGTCCGGCGCATTCCAAGGCAGAATAGGTTGATGGCGGTCCGCGCGGCTGTGGCACAGCCAGGATTTGGCCGCGACAACCGTCCGTTCCGGATGTTCGGCCGATTGCCGCCGCGCCCACTCTCCTACCGCGAACTTGCCCTCCGTTCGCCATGGCAGGTCGAAGCCACCCTGCGACGATTCGTGTTCCGGGGGAAGGTAGAGGAATGATGGTAAGGCGGTGCTGGACTCGACCGTGCCATGCGACACGAGCTGCGGTATTGGCAACAGCTCCAGCACGGGCTGCTCGCTATCAAGCGGCGTATAAGCCAGCACGCTGTTGGTCGTCCCCAGGTCGATGCCGATCACGAATCGCGCTGTCATCCTCGGGCTCCCACTTCCACCTCAATCGGCGCGACGACTTGAGCTGATTCGACATTGCCGGACCAGGCGGGCAATTCACACTTCGTGGCCAACCAGCCGTGATGCACAAGCTGTCCGCGAAATGGGGGATCGCCGGAAACGCTCCCCACCACGCGAAATCGTTGCGGGTCGTACCCCCGCGGCACATCTACGGAACTCCCTTCTTCTTGTGCGAGCAATGGTTGCAAAGCGAACCACCGATCCAGCACTGCGGCACAGTTTCGTAGCACATCCCGCGCGGCCGCGCCAACCTGCGCATCGGAATAACCACTGAGTGGCTCTTGAATGATGTCCAGAAACCGGGCCTCGCGTTGCAGTGCGGCCAGCAATGTCAGTGCTTCGCTGCGCGCGACAGGCTTGGTCGAGGGAGCGAGCGACTTGCGGTCGACCGGAGACTCTGGCTTCGTTGCAACGGGAGCCGGCGCCGGCGGCGAAAGTGCTTGCTCCAATCGCCGACCTGCGGCCGCGTCGACCAACGCCGCGAAGAACACTCGAATTGCCAGCCCAATGCGCATGTCACTGCTCCCAACCTGATGCTGTTTCCCACAAGATGGATGCTTTATACCGTGAGCGGCCTTGCTTGCGACGGTGGCGGTTGAGAAAACGAAAATGGTTCGAATCTGGTGCGTTGTCAATATTCGCTCGCGGACCCATAATGCCAGGTTCCCAAGCAGCGTTTTCTCTCTCCTTTTGCTCGACGAGACGCCATGGACGACAAGCTACTTACCACGGCCATTACATTCGACGATGTGTTGCTGGAACCGCGTTATAGCGATTTCGTCCCCTCACAAGTCTCCGTGCGCACGCGGCTGACAAAACGGATTGCGATCAATATCCCGCTGCTCAGTTCGCCGATGGACACCGTCACCGAAAGTGAACTCGCGATCGCCTTGGCGAAGGAAGGGGGCGTCGGGATCATCCATAAGAACATGTCGATCGAGCAGCAGCGGGATGCAGTCGTCAAAGTCAAACGGTCGGCGAATGGAATTATCTGCGATCCGGTGACACTCACTCCAGACGTCCCAGTTTCCCGCGCTCAAGCCTTGATGAATCAACAGAATATCTCCGGCGTCCCAATCACGTTGCCGAATGGCCGGCTGGTCGGCATTCTGACCCGGCGCGACCTCCGATTTCTCGAGCAAAGCGACA
>CAZFLF010000191.1:0-9185 GCA_964519825.1 uncultured Pirellulaceae bacterium
GACATGATGATGCCCAAGCGGAGCGGATTCCTGGTGCTGGAGAAACTGCGCCGAACGCGCCCAATTCCCGTGCGTGTCATCATGATCACGGCCAATGAAGGAAGTCGTCACAAAGCCTACGCCGAGATGCTGGGCGTGGATGACTATATCCGCAAGCCATTCGCCATGGACCGGTTAGTGGAAAGCGTGAGCCGGCTGTTGGCCTGAATGTTACGATTTCCGATAGCCCAGCGATTGGATGACCGCCAACATCTCTTCAAATGTAATGAATCGGCGGCGGCATCGGAGCTTGTACTGGTCAATGGCAATCGCTAATTCACGGGCGTCGTCGGACAGTTCCGAATGACTGTTAGTGAACTGTCGCCGCTCTCGAGTCGGAGTGTCACCCGGAGAATAGCTGCGACGGTCAATGAATTGCGTGGAAGCGGTTTCGGCGGCTTGGGACATGGGCGTCTCCCGGAATGCGAGGACCAGTAGGCGAGCTGGTACTCAGCCGCCAACCCGGATGCTGCATGGCATCTCGAGCCACCGAAACCTAAGTCGCACCAGGCCCGCCGTCAAACGCCGCGTCGGGTCGTAACGATCATGTGGATTGTGCGTCGGTGGAAACGGGGAGTACGACAGGAAGGTGACGGACGGGAAGATGCAAGCCAGTGTTCCTGACCTTGATCTTCCTGTCGGTCAACGCCCAATGCCGCTTACTTTGGTGCTGGATTAGTGAGCGGAACGGCGCTAGCCGCCGGTGAACTTGTGCAACGTCCAACCCCAAAAATACCGGTGGCTAGCGCCATTCCGCTCAAAGTAAGTGCCATTGGGCCAATGCGCACGAGGAGTCGTTATCGGTTCACAGCAGCGGTCATGGATTGGCTGTGTCGTTCGAGCTTGTCTTTCAGCTTCAGACCGGAGGAATGATTCGGAGTCGTTGCCAGAACGGCCTGCAGAGCCAGCCGGGAGCTAGCCATGTTCCCGGCGAGAAACTGGGCTTCGCTGAGATGAAACAGCAAATCGGAATTCGGCTCGCCACGTTGGGCGGCCAGGGCGAAAGTTTCCACGGCGTCCTGATACCGCCCGAGTGCCTTCAGGGCCAGCCCTCGCTGAAACTCGACTTCCTGCGGTACGTCCTCGGGCGGGTATTGGCTGGCAAGGGATTCCAATGTGGCCAGTGCTCGTCGCGGCCGATCGGCTTGCCGGTAAAGGTCGGCCAACGCCATTTGCACATGCGGATAATGCGATTGATAGTTGAGTGCTCGATGGTAGCACTCTAGTGCCTCGTTCGGTTCCTCGTGCCGCCGATGTATGTCTCCGCGGAGCGCCCACGCTCCGGACAATTGATTGTTGGCGTCGATCGCTTCCTCGGCACAATCGAATGCCGCCTCGGCGTTGCCTTGCTTTAAGTACATCTCACCCAATTGCACCAACAGACTCGGATCTCCACCAGACAGTCGTACCGATTCTTCTTGGTGGCGAATCGCGACCTGGTGCTGGCCGCGACGCCACTGGACTTCCGCGAAGTGCCGGTGGGCACGCTCGTCCGCAGGATTCTTACGCAAGGCATCCGCGAAGAGGTTCTCGGCATCGTCCCATTGACCACGCTGTATTGCATCCATACCGCGCAGTGAAAGTTGGCGTGCTGAGACGACATTCGCGTCCACTTTGTCGCGGTGCAAACAGGTACAACCCGCGAATCCCAGAAGCGGCATGACCGCCAAGAATGCGGACAACGTCGTCAGCACGGAGGGTTGAGTCGAGCGGTTGCTCCCCTCTGATTCCGCGAGTTCGGCACGCGCGGTAGATGGGGACTCATCCGATGGCAATCCGTCGGCGGTCGCGGACTGCGACATTTCGACGACTGCCTCTTTGGTCGTCGCCTCAGACGCTGCCTTGCCGCGGGTGTCGCGGACATGTGTGACCAAGTAGTGAAGCATCCGTGCTGGTCTGCCTAGTGCGTGTCACGAAAACGATCAACGCTACTGCCGCGATTCTCCATCATCGGCCGCCGAGATCATTCAATCCCAATCTGACTGGACGGTATCGGCAAAATTGGCGGCAAACCCTACCAACCTGCTGGATCGACGGCAAGGTGAATCGACGCGTATAGCCTATGTTACCTATTCAACCAAGTCATTTCATCTTGCCCGTATTGACGGGCGGTTCCGACCGCGGGAATGTGAGGTTACGATTATTCCGGCGACCTTGAGGGATTCGCCCCGCCGTCCAATTCGACCCTGTTTTGAACCTGAAGTCCGATGATTGCCACTTTTCACCAAGCTGACATTCGGTTTCATTATCCAGAGAATTGGAAGATCACAGACGAAGCTGTCGTTGATTGGCCGCGGACCGTTTCCGTACAAAGTCCCGGCAGCGGCTTCTGGACTTTGGTTCAGTATGAACTGGGCGCCGAACCCGTTTCATTGCTTGAAGAAACGCTGCAGGAAATGCGCACCGAGTACGAGAATCTCGAGTCATCCGCGATCTCCGAACAGTTCGACGACACGGAAGTCATGGGTTATGAGATGTTCTTCTACTGCTTGGATTTTCTCGTTTGCGCGCGAGTGCTGGCAGTCCGAGCCGACGATGGAAAGGTGTTCTTAATTCTTTGGCAGGCCGAGGACCGGGACTATTCCCACGTCGAACCGGTGTTTCGCGCGATCACCACGAGCCTGCTGCGCGAACAGGTCACCGAGTGAACTCGGACCGCTATCAGCTATTTCGCAGGCCGACTCGCGTAAGTTCTTCCCAGAAAGTCGACGATCGCTCGGCGAACTTCCAGCGGCTTGATCGGACCCTTGTTGCGATACACAACTTTGCCGCCGGGAGCGATCAGCAACGTGTAGGGAATCGGCCCGGGCCACTCTTTGTCCAGTAAGTCGGCCAGCTTATCGCGATTGGACACCGTCGAAATGTAATTCGTGGCCGCGACGTGCTTCTCGCGCAATAGCTTCAGGGCGGCTGTTTGCTGCTCCGGCGCGTCCATGCTGATGGTGATGAGCTGGAAATTGCGGCGGCGGTACATGCGGTTCATCGTGACGAGTTCCGGCAACTCGGTGACGCACGGGCCGCACCAAGTCGCCCAGACGTTGATGAGCAGCAGCTTGTCGGTGTCGTTCTTCACCAGCCGAGTCACGCCCGCTTCGTCAAGCGACGCCAACTCCACCGTTTCCTGGTCCCATTTTTCCAACGACTTGCGAGCGTCCTCACGCTTATCCGACCACTTGGTGGAGCAGCCAAAAACACGGGTTTTCTCTGCCGGTACAGGTCGGTTGGCCAGCACTGCATCCAAGGCATTCCGCGCGTCGTGGCTGGTGACAGCCTTGACTTCTGCATCGTCGATCCGTCCCACATACCGCAGCTTGCGATTCTGATCGAACAGAAATACTTGCGGCGTGGCGAGTACACCGTACGCCAGGGACGTTTGTTGCGTGTCGCCGTCGTAGAGATAGGGAAACGCAAAGTGCTGTTCTGTGGCTCGAGCTTTCATGTCCTCGAACGAATCTCCCACGTCGGTGTAGCCCAATTCGTCCAGACGGACTGCTTGCGGATCGTTCGGCGAGATCGCGACCAGCGCGACCCCCTTGTCACGATAGTCGGCGTGGAGCTGGGAGATCCGACTTTCATACGCCTGAGCCGTCGGGCAGTGGTTGCACGTGAAGACAACCAGCAGGAGACGAGAATCGGCAAAACTCTTCAGGCTGTACTCCTTGCCGTCCACTGCAGGCAACCGGAAATCTGGGGCAGCATCGCCGATGTTCAGCGACTTGAACCCTGCTGGTTCGGCCGCGGTGGCTGGCGAAATGACCAGCACTGCCAAAGCGACAAATATCAAGGAATAGTAACAACGCATCCGTGGGCCTCCCAGTGGAAATTGGCAACTAAGGTGAGTTCATTCACCCCGCATTTCGAACATGGCATACCAAAGACCGTCATCCCCCGCCGTGACGTGGCCGACCCAGACGCCAAACGATTCAAGTTCTTCGGCCAGCGACGCAAGGGGCACGCTTGATAATAGGTCCAGATCCGTATTCAAGTACTTGATGACCGGTTTATCGTCCAATCAGGGTGCCTCGTTTTTGTGACCGCCAAAAAACAATCAATATTCGAGGAATTGTCTGGGACAGCCAGCCGGTTGTCAGTATCGAGTGATCGTTTCGTGCAAATTCAGGATGGTGCGGCAGACGGAGGTCCAGGCAGCGAGTTCAACTTTGTCCACGTTGGCCGGCAGCGGCCATTCGCCGACTTTGAGCAACAAATCCGCATTGGCTGGCTCTCGCAGGTATTCGTCGCGATGCTTTTGCCACAACCCACTGAGCACCGTCGCTTCCTGATCGGTGGGGATCCGTTGCAGGGCCTGACGATAGGCGAAGTTCAACTGATCGAGCGGCGAGTTTCCAACATGTTCCAACACCCGCGTGGCAAAGACCCGGGCCGCTTCGACGTAGGTCGGATCATTGAGCATCACCAGTGCCTGCAATGGGGTGTTTGACCGCGGGCGTTCCACCGTGCATTCTTCGCGGCTGGGGGCGTCAAACGCCAGCAAACTGGGTTGCAGGAAAGTACGCTGCCAATGTGTGTACATGCCCCGACGATACAAGTCATCGCCATGATCGTTCTGCCATTCGCGGGTCGGGAAGTTGAGGAACCGCCAGTAACCAACGGGCTGGTACGGCTTCACGCTGCGCCCGCCGATCTTACGTGACAGCATGCCACTAATCGCCAGAGCATTGTCGCGCACGAATTCAGCATCCAGCCGGAATGCCGACTGCCGTGCGAGCCACTGGTTGCCGGGATCCCGTTCGCGCAACTGCGGCGGAGTGATGGAAGACTGTTGGTAGGTGCGCGACATGACCATTAGCTTGACGATGTGTTTCACGTTCCAGCCGCTGTCCATAAACTCAACGGCGAGCCAGTCGATCAATTCTGGATGGGTCGGCGGTGTGCCCTGGATTCCAAAATCGTCGAGCGTCTTCACGATTCCCTGCCCGAACAGGAGTTTCCACAGCCGGTTGACGAAGACGCGCGCTGTCAGCGGATGGTCGCGGCGCACGAACCAGCGGCCCAACTCCAGGCGCGCCACCTGCCGATTGTCATACTTCGTGGCGGGCAATACTTGCGGAGTCGCGGGTTGCATCTCGTCGCCGGAATCATCCAGCCAATTGCCGCGAGCCAGGATGCGGACGGTCCGCGGCGCGACCGACATCGACACGAGCGTTTTGGGAAAGGCCTGCTGAATTTCCTGCTTTCGCCGTTCAATCCCGGCGATTTGTTCGCGGACTGGCGCCAACTCGGGCGCGATGGAGCGATAATGCTTCGAAAGCGCCGCGACTTGTTCGGGTGTCCTCTGCGCGGCGGCCGTCATGAGCGCAGCGATTCCGTCTGCGGAGAGTCCTCCCGTTTCGGATATGCCCGGCTTCTCGATCGACGTAAGTGCGATGCGGAATCGGCCGATGTTGTGTTTGGCGAATTGCGATTCTTGCTTCAGCTTCAAGACAATGGTCGCGTTCGCGGCGATCGGCTGTTCCAGGACAAACAGTGCCCGGTGATCGCCGGGTTTCTCGTGCCCCGCCACGGCCCAGCCGGTATCGGCTTTACCATCGATCGTGCTCGCGACAGGGTGATTGACCTGCGAAAAGTCGGCCTCGGCTCCTTTGATCTTGACCGGTTCCGGCTTCTTGGCATCGGCGGGCTGCGTCGTGATTTCAACTTCGGTCAGCACGAAATTGCCATCGGCCCGTGACAGAGACTTATTGGTGAGGCTTTCGTGCGTCAGGGTCTCGAGCCGTAACGCAGTCACGGGCTTCGCGCCGCTCTTCAACGTCACGATGTAAGTGTCCTTGTCGGGGTTCGCACCGGATGCGAGCACGGATTGGTCGTCTTGTGGCGACAAAGTCGTGCCGCCAGTTGATTCCAGTTTCTCCGGCTTGATCACCAGCCAGTCCGATTTCCCAGCGGCCAAATCGGCTCGCAGTTGTTCCTCCCACTTTGCCTGCCCAGCGGCCAGTTCCGGCGAATCGCGAAGGTAGGTCTCTTGGAGCGGCCCGAGTTGCTTGCCGAGCTGCGCGAGTTCCGCGTCTTGTTCCGGGGTCGCCAGTGCGGTTTGATCCTGACGGCCAACCGCCTTTTCCTGCACGTCGGCGAAGAAGGCGGCAAAGCTATAGAAGTCGCGGATCGTAAAGGGATCGTATTTGTGAGTATGGCATTCACAGCAGCCCATCGTGATCGCGAGCCAGGCAACCGAGGTGTTCCGGACGCGGTCGGCCTGATACTTTGCCGCGTATTCCTTCGGCTGCGCGCCCCCTTCCTCAGTCGTCTGCAGCAACCGATTGTAGCCGGAAGCGATCTTCTGCCGGTTCGTCGCCTGGGGGAGCAAGTCCCCGGCAATCTGCTCGACCGTGAACTGATCAAAGGGCACGTCGTCGTTGAACGCGGAAATCACGTAGTCGCGATAGGGAGACAGATCCCGCTCGTTGTCGCTGTGATATCCAGCCGAGTCCGCGTAGCGCACCACGTCTAGCCAGTACATCCCCAGGCGTTCGCCGAAATGCGGCGAAGCGAGTAAACGATCGACGAGGTTCTCATAGGCTTTCTCGGAGGTGTCTGCGGAGAACGCGTCCACCTCCTGCGGCGACGGGGGCAGTCCCAATAAGTCAAAGCTCAACCGGCGCGCGAGCGTGCGACAGTCGGCATCCGGGGATGGAACCAGATTATGTTGAGCATGGACGGCCGCGACAAAAGGATCGATCTCATTGCGCGCCCAGCCTGCACCCGCAGCGGGGAGCGGGGACTTCTTCGGGGCAACGAGCGACCAATGCGGTTCATATTTCGCCCCTTGTGCGACCCATTTACGAAGCAGATCGATTTGCCGCGACGTCAGCGATTTCTGAGATGACGCCGGCGGCATGCGCTCGTCCTCGTCGGTGGCCGTTATCCGCCGGATCAGTTCACTCTCATCTGGTTTGCCGGGAACCAGCGTCGACTTACCCTCGCGTTTCTCGAACGCTCCTTCGGCAGTATCCAATCGCAGGTCTGCCTCGCGCTTATTCTGGTCCGGACCGTGGCAGGCCAGGCACTTGTCGGCCAGAATTGGACGAATGTCCCGATTGAACTGAATCGGCTCCTCCGCCCGCGCGCCAAGCGGATACAAAATCGACGCGGTCATCAAAGTCACTGCCATCATCCGGTACATATCGAGTGTTCCTCTTATTGATCCGCCAGGATCGTCGATACCCAGGTTATTCGGCACAGCGTTCCGACTCAAGTTCTTAAGCGAACCACTGGTGAAGTATCGGTGAGGGGATGAGGAGATGATGAGATGAGGCGATGAAGTGCTTTCCCCCTACCTCGCCATCCCCTCATCCCCTCATCTCATCATCAACGCAGCCGGTTCTCAAACGTAAAACCAAGCCGGGCGAAATCACTCTGGAGTCGCTCGAAGGCCGCCTTGAGCAACACGATGTCGGCCGTATGGCAAATGAATCGAGCGCCCATATCCATAAGCTGCTGCGCGTGTTCTGTGGAGAAGGCTGGGCCGCCCCAGTGCTTGCCGTGCCGAGCCGCGGCGGCGGCCAATTTCTTCCAGGCGTTTTGCACCAGTTGGTGTTCGTACTGGCAGGGAATGCCGCTGAGGATGCTGAAGTCGCCCGGACCGAGCATCAGAACGTCGACCCCTTCGACCGCCGCAATCTCTTCGGCATTGTCGACGGCTTGTTGATGTTCCAGTTGAATGACGACAAACGTCTCTTCATTCGCCAGTCTCAGGTAATCCGTCAGCGGCAGAGACATGTACGGCACATCGGGGTTTGACGTGTCGATGCCGCGGATGCCGAGCGGCGCGAACTTCGACCACCGGACGACCTCCCGAGCTTCGGCGGCGTGATCGCAGCGCGGATACATGATGCCTTGGGCGCCGGCTTCGAGAATCCGTCCCATCCGCATGTATTCCCCTTTTGCCGGACGCACGATCATGTCCGAAGTCCCAACCCGCGCCGCGCGAAGCAGAGTGTGGGCAGTCTCGACGCTGAACCCGTGATGCTCCAGGTCCAGCCAGATGGCATCGAATCCCATCAGGCTGACCATTTCGAACAGCGACGGTTCGTTCAAGTGCAGCGTGGTCACCAGCACCGGTTCGTTGCGTTGCAGTTTGGCCTTCACTCGACTCGTTCGCATCGTCTACTCCGTGAATTCAAGTTCAAAAGTTCCAGCGGATCTCGCGGGCCCGCAATTCGGCGGCCAGTTGCCGGGCATCCTTAAACAAGACCGCATCAAAGCCCGCGTCACAAGCTGCCGACACATTCTCCAACCGATCGTCGGTAAAGAAAATCGCTTCCGGCTCCGTCCGTGCCAGAGCAGCCGCCTCGGCATAGATGCGCGGTTCCGGCTTCATCGTTCGCAGCTCGAAACTGAGTGCATGGACGGCGAAGAAAGAGTGGATCACGGCGTAGCGGCCTTGGCTGATAAATTGCCAGTGCGCCTCATTCGTGTTCGACAAGATACCCAGCGGGTACCGCGCGGCGTGCAAATGCGCGACGAGCGGCACGATCGCGGAATTCAACTCAAAAATGTCGGCCGCAGCATGCACCAACGTAGCGAAGTCCGGCCGAGTCTTCGTCGTCCGACAAAACTCCTCCCAGAACTCGCGCGTGTTGATGCGCCCCCATTCGTAGTCGTTTTCCAGCTCGCTGCCGAACACGGTCTGCCAGGCCAAGTCCTCGGATATGCCTGCCACAGCCGCGATCTGCCGGGCGGCGCGGTGATGACTAAAGTGCAATAACACGTTTCCAAGATCGAAATAAATGAAACGAGGTGTTCGTGGCATGCGTGTTCGCTCTACCAAGCTCGCGGGTGGGAAGTTACGTTAGTGGGGAGGGGAAATGATGTATGGTTCTATGCGAGCAGGAAAACCTATCGATGTTCGGCTCGAAAGGGAACGGCGGGTGTTCCACAATTAGTCGTCGCCAGGCATTGCGCTTGGCCGCTTGCGGATTCGGGTCGTTAGCCCTAACCGGTATTGCGGCCAGCCAAACTGCGGCGAATTCACTCGCTCCCAAACCGCCGCACGTGCCGCCGCGCGCCAAGCGAATCATTTTTCTGTTTATGCAGGGGGGCGTAAGCCAAGTCGATTCCTTCGATTACAAGCCGAGACTGGCGCAGGACGACGGGAAGCAGATGCCGTTCGACGATGCCCGGCTCCT
>CAZFLF010000192.1:0-2616 GCA_964519825.1 uncultured Pirellulaceae bacterium
GGCAGGGGAGCATGGAAAGCACCGCAGCCGTGATTGCGAGACCGTAACTTTCCATGCGGCGCATTTTCATGGCCCCCACTGCGATCGTGGATGAAACGGCCAGCGGGATGATCAGAGGGATGAGTCTTAGAACGACTGCTTCCAGACGGGCATTGCCGTTTATAGCACCGAAAATCGACACCAGAATGACAACTAGCGAAAACGCAGTCATCAATCCCGACACGACCAACATGGCAATGGCCGGAGCTCGAACCTTGGCTTGGACTAACTCCCAGTTCACTGGCGGCAAGCCACGATCAGCTTGCGGCGACAGGTACGGATTCGAGGCGGCTGGACCGAATGGAGATCCCGACGTCCCTTGCTCCGCGAATGGATTCTCAGGCTGATTTGACTGAGGTGTTACCGCGGAGAACGGTCCCAAGCCTTCCGTGTTTAAAAGCGCGGATTGGTTCACGTCAGAACTGCCGCGGGCCTCCTGAATCGTTCCGCAATCGGGACAGCGGGCTTTCTTGCCTACCGCATCGTCACCGACACGCAGGAGTTTCTGACAAGATACGCAGCGAAATTCGATGGGCATTCGAAATTGACCTGATGGAATGTTGGAAGAAGCGGCGGCTATATTAGGGCCGCCGTGAGCAGGCATCAATTCCCTGGAGTTGCCCAGAACACGTGCACACCATCGATCCGCGAATCCGGAGTCCACCAGATGGCTAATTGGCAGATTGTAGGCACCCTTTGTGTGTTCATTGGATCGATCACCACGGTGCACGCTGAGTCGACTCGATTTCGCCGGCATGTCCTTGACGCGAAATCAACCTACTGCGCGTGTGCGGCGATCGACGTCAACGGCGACGGCAAGCTCGATGTGATCAGCGGCGGCTCGTGGTTCGCCGCGCCGGACTGGACGCGCCGCAAGCTGCGCGACGTGGAAGTGATCCGCGGTCGGTTCGACGATTATTCAAATCTACCGCTCGACGTGAATGGCGACGGCCGGATCGATTTGATCAGCGCCAATTACCGCAGTGAGCTATTGTATTGGGTCGAAAACCTCGGTCCTGGAAAGGAATGGGTGCGACATAGCATCGAAAAGCCGGGGCCATCGGAGACTGCCCGTTTAGTTGATGTGGATGGCGACGGCGATCTGGATTTGCTCCCCAACGGAACCACCTATGCCGCGTGGTGGGAACTCTCGAGCGAGAACGAGAAATCGGATCGTGGAGTCGCGCAGCCGCGCTGGTTTCGCCATGACTTGCCCACCGAGTTAGCCGGCCACGGGCTCGGCTTCGGAGACATCAACGGCGACGGACGCGGTGACCTGGTTGCCCAACACGGTTGGGCCGAAGCTCCCAGTGATCGCCAGTCCGGTCGATGGGTGTTTCACGCTGAATGGGAACTTCATCGCGACGGCAGCATTCCGATTCTCGTCTTTGACGTGGACGGTGACGGGGACGGCGACTTGGTCTGGGGTCGCGGACACAACATCGGGATGTACTGGTTGGAGCAGCAGCAGGACGGCGGGCAGCGACGTTGGCTGCGCCATGTCATCGACACCAGCTGGTCCCAGCCGCACAGCCTGCTGACCGCCGATCTCGACAATGATGGACGAGAGGAAGTCGTTGCCGGCAAACGTTACCTGGGGCACGACGGCAAGGACCCCGGGGAATACGACCCCCTGGTGATCTATTCGTATCGGTTCGATCGGCCGACGAGGTGCTGGCAGCGCACGCTCATCTATACCGGTGGACAGGTCGGCTTTGGCCTCGATCCCAAGGCAGTCGATCTCGACGGCGATGGCGATGTTGATTTGATTTGTCCCGGCCGCAGTGGTTTGTATTGGCTGGAGAACCTGGTCGTCAACCGCGAGTCTGCAAAGCCGGACGAGTTCGCGGCAGCGCCGAAATACCCCGACCATTCGAAAGTCCTGGAAGTTCGCGACGAGGCCCGCCAGCCGCGGCCGATCGCCACGCCGTTTGACATGGCCCTGCGTCGGCAGCAGATCCTGGACGGGATGATGGAAGCAATGGGGCCGCTCCCTGCCCCGTCACGGCGTGTTCCCTTGGACATCGAGATCGTGGCGCGGGAACAGACCGAGAAGTACGTCCGCACCCGGATTAACTTCACTTCCGAGCCAGGAGACCGCGTACCGGCTTACTTGTTGATTCCCAACGGCCTCACGAAGAAGGCTGCCGCAATGCTCTGTCTGCACCAGACGACCGGAATCGGCAAAGGGGAACCAGCGGGACTCGGCGGACTGAAGAACCTGCATTATGCCCACGAACTCGCCAATTTGGGATTTGTCTGCCTCGTGCCCGATTATCCTTCTTTCGGTGATTACCCGTATGACTTCCAGACGACGGGATCGCACTTCGCCAGCGGTTCGATGAAAGCGATTTGGAACAACCTTCGCGCGGTCGACCTGCTGGAATCGCTGCCGGAAGTCGATCACGATCGAATCGGCTGCATCGGGCATTCGCTGGGGGGGCACAATGCGCTGTTCACGGCGGCGTTCGATCAGCGGCTGAAGGCGGTGGTCACGAGCTGTGGCTTCACGGCATTCCACGATTACTACGGCGGCAAACTGGCTGGCTGGACGAGCGACCGCTATATGCCGCGCAT
>CAZFLF010000192.1:2716-9176 GCA_964519825.1 uncultured Pirellulaceae bacterium
AGGAGAACATCGTGTCCGGAGGCACTGGAAGTGGCGGAAGCCTATGGAAGATCCTGTTTGTAGCTGGAGCCGTGGTGTGCGGAGTGGTGGCTGCCATCGGTCGTGAGAACCATTCCAGCCTAATCCTAGCCATCGTGCAGGCGATTGGTGGTCTTGCCATCATCTTCGGCTCGTGCGAGGCGATGATCCTCTGTGTCGAACGTCTCGGTGAGCGCCAACGTTGGAACCCGTTTGTCGCCGGAGCCATCGCGGGGTTGGCTTCGAATGTGCCAGAGATCGCCATGCTGGGTTTCGTCGTCGCCAAGGAACCGCGAGTCGCGTTTGTGGTGGCCTGTCTGACGCTACACGTCAACGCCCTCGTTTTCAGTTTTTACTGCGCGTTGTTGCCCAAAGACGAAACCGGGCACAGCCGGTTGCCGGACATCATGGTGAAGCTCGGCACCGACATGCTCGGCTGCGCTGCCGGTATCTTCTTGGCAATGGGGACGCTGATGCTCACGTTGAAGGCCTTTGACGCCGGGACCTTTCGCGGAGAGGGATTGGGAGCTGCCGACCTGTATGTCCTGGGCGCCGGGCTCTTCGCCGTCGAGGTGGTCTACGTCATGGAGATGATGCGCCGTTTTTCCGCCAGCGACGCGCCTCGCCATGACGAAGGGGAAATCGTCAGCCGCGACCGGCCAGGGTGGGGCACGATCTTCGGTTACGGTGCACTGGGAACTGTCGGATCGTTGATTGGCGGCCACGCCGTTGGAGAGTTTTCCGGAATCGTCGTGCAGGCGCTCAATGCCCGAGGTTACTCGGAGATGGTTGGCGGCATCGTCATCAGCCTGTTTGCGGGCATCGGCAGTTATCTGATCATGGCAAGTGCCCACTTCAAAGGGAAGTTCGATATCGCCCTCTCCAACGTCACCGGCGCGGTGACGCAGGTGCCCTATGTCGTGCTGCCGGCGACGATGGTCATGATGGCTCTATTCGCCCAGTTCGGGATAATCCCCAAGCTCCCCCACGGCGGGGTCCTGGCCATCGATCTGGAAACAACTTCAGTACTCCTTTTCGCCTTTCCGACCCTGCTGGTGCTTTGGAAGTCCATCTCCGACGACGGCATGATCAACAAGGTCGAAACCGCCGTGATGGTTGTCCTCTTCGGACTGATCATCTTCTTCTTAGCCGTTCACGGCTGAAAAGCCGGTCTACCAGTAGTCGGCTGTCCAGCCAGTCGCCGCTTGGTGGGCGGCAGGTTCGTAAATGAGTCGTGGCGGCCGTATACTGCGGGCCGAAGTAAATGGTCGCCGAGCGTCAATATATATGTCCGACGTCACCCGCATCCTGTCGCAAATCGAATCCGGCGATCCGTTGGCGGCGGAGCAGCTGTTGCCGCTGGTGTACGACGAACTGCGGAAACTGGCGGCCGCTAAGCTGGCTCAGGAGAAACCGTGGCAGACGCTGCAAGCGACGGCGCTGGTGCATGAAGCGTATGTGCGCTTGTTGGGCGGCCAGCGCGAGCAGTCCTGGGACAACCGGGGACATTTCTTTGCGGCAGCCGCCGAGGCGATGCGGCGGATCCTGGTTGAACAGGCGCGGCGGAAAAAGAGTCAACGACAGGGGGGTGACCGGGTTCGTCGGGAACTGAACGAGGACGCCATGGCGATCCCGGTGGACGGCGCGGAAGCCGACCGCATTCTAGCTATTCACGAAGCGCTGACCGGGCTCGAGGCGGAATCGCCCCGCAAGGCGCAACTGGTCAAGCTGCGGTTTTTCGCGGGGATGACCCTGGAGGAAGCGGCGGCCGCCCTGGGAGTCGCCGTCCCCACCGCCAAGCGTGACTGGGCGGCGGCCCGCGTGTGGCTGTACCGGCGAATGTCGGAGACCTGACGTCGGTTCCTTTTTTTGCAGAAAAGGATGATCCGTTTTTTCAGCGGATTTCGCATTGAGGACAGGGGTCCGAATGTGTCCTTGCCAGGAGTCGCCTCAATGCCAATCAAAGAATCCAGCCTGGAAACGCTACTGGCCGCCGCCGTGGAAATCGATGACAAAGGTCAGCGAGAAGCCTACGTGCAGCGGGTCTGTGCAGGTGACTCCGCACAGCTCGCCGAGCTGCAAAGCATGATCCACGACTACTTTGCGGCGGGCAGCCTGATTGATCGACCGGCGGCCATCATGCCGACCGTCGACTGGAATTCACGATCGGACATCGGTCGGCAGATCGGCCCCTACAAGCTCCTGGAGCAGATCGGCGAAGGGGGCATGGGCGTGGTCTATGTGGCCGAGCAGAAGGAACCTGTTCGACGCAAGGTGGCCTTGAAAGTCATCAAGCCAGGCATGGATACGCAGCAGGTTGTGGCGCGATTTGAGGCCGAGCGGCAGGCGCTGGCCATGATGAACCACCCCAACATCGCCAAGGTTCTGGATGCGGGAGCGACCGAAGCGGGACGCCCCTATTTCGTGATGGAGCTGGTCAAAGGAGTTCCCATCACCGAATTCTGCGATCAACAGAAAACCGATACTCGCCAGCGGCTGCAGTTGTTCATTACGCTCTGCCAGGCGGTTCAGCACGCGCATCAAAAAGGCTTGATCCACCGAGACCTCAAGCCCAGCAACGTGTTGGTCGAAATGCACGACGTCACGCCGGTGCCCAAAGTGATCGATTTTGGCGTGGCCAAAGCGATTGGCCAGCAACTGACCGAAAAGACGCTGCACACCGGCTTCAGTCAGATGATTGGCACGCCGCTGTACATGAGCCCCGAGCAGGCCGGCCAAAGCAGCATTGATGTCGATACGCGTAGCGACATCTATTCGCTCGGAGTTTTGCTCTACGAGCTGCTCACCGGGACGACGCCATTCGACAAGGATATCCTCACCAAGGCCGGCTACGACGAGTTGCGGCGGATCATCCGCGAAGACGAGCCGCCCCGTCCCAGCGCACGGGTCAGCACGCTGCAGGCGAATGCTCTGTCGACAGTTTCTGATCGCCGCAAAGTCGAGCCGCGCAAGCTCAGCGGGCAGCTTCGCGGCGAACTCGACTGGATCGTGATGAAGTCCTTGGAGAAGGATCGCAATCGTCGCTACGAATCGGCCAGCGCGCTGGCGGCCGATGTCGAGCGATACCTGAAGGACGAGCCGGTCCAAGCCTGCCCGCCGTCGGTTACGTATCGCTGGCTCAAAGTCGCTCGACGATACAAAGCTGCCGCGATGGTCGCGGCGATGGTCACTTTCACGATTCTCGGCTCGGCGGCCTTCAGCGCTGGGAAATATGTCGATGAGCGTGCCGCTCGACGAGACGCCGAGGAGCAGAAGCTGGCCGCATTTCGCAGTGCTAGGAAGGCGGAAAACCAAGCGACCGAGGCGACCCGCCAGAGGGGCGAAGCAGTTCGTCAGAAGGCAGAAGTGGAGCGGCAACGCAACGCCGCCCGCCAGAACCTGTACTTCGCCGATACGCGCCTCGCGTATGTCGATATCGGCTTCGGGAATCCAACCCGCGCTCGCGACAGCCTGCTGTCCCACTTCCCCGATCAAGGCGAGGCAGATCATCGCAGCTGGGAATGGCACTACCTGCTCGGCCGATCTCACGAAGCCGAGCAGGCTCTTTACGGCCACTGGTCGGATGTCGACGATATTGCCTGGAGTCCTGACGGAAACTATATCGCATCTGCCAGCTACGACGGTTCGGCACGCGTGTGGGATGCAAAAACCGGGAAGCAACTGCGGTGCTTCGACCAGGGATCCACAATCAAAACATGCATCGGCTGGAGTCCAGACAGCAGGAAGCTCGCCTGGGGAAGTGCCATGGACGAGGCGGCGCTAAGAGTCTGGAATCGTGATACGGACAAGATCGCCATCGTTTATGGACATCTGGGCTCGATTTGGGCCGTCGCCTGGAGCCACGATGGCAAGTATGTGGCCACGGGTAGCATCCACCATGCCGAACTGCCGCGAGAACTCGGCAACGTGCGCATCTGGGACGTTGAAACGCTTGAGTCGGTTGCCCAGTTCACGTCGGCGTATCACGCACTATCGGTCAGTTGGAGTCCAGACGACAAACTACTCGGCGTCGCCGACTCTTCAGGCGATGGTCGCGTCATTTGGGACATAGCCTCCCAGCAGCAGCTTCCCGACATCATTACGGAGCGCGCGACGTGCGTCGCATGGCACCCGACGGATCCGCAATTGGCGGTTGGCGATAATCTGGGCAATTGCCTGATTTGGGATCGCCGGAGCCAAACGACCATTCGGCAGTGGAAGGCCCACCAAGCCGAGTTGAGTGACCTCAAGTGGAGTGGTGACGGGACTCGCCTCCTGTCGTCCGGCCACGACGGGATGGTCAAGCTCTGGGACGCCAGGGAAGGGCGCGAACTTAAGTCACTTGCCGCCCACGCGGGATTTGCCAATTCAGTGGCTTGGGATCCGTCTGGAAGACGATTTGCATCCTGCGGGAGCGAAGGCGCGATCCGCGTTTGGACCGCCGAAAGTCGGCCGAGCCCGCTCGTGATCGACACCAAGCTTCATGGAACCCTCGATCTTGCGTGGGACAACGAAAGTTCGGGTCTGCTGCTGGCGAGTGGCGAGGCTGGTAAAATCGGCGTCTGGGAGGCCCGTTCGGGAAAAATGCTGGAAGAGATTCCCGTGCGGCAGGACAGCAACCGCCGGCTGGTTTCGTTCCGCCATGTCATCGAACGGTCGTCATCGCCGGGGAACGCGCCCGCTGTGGTTAGTGTTTCGGGTGTCCCCGCTAGCGACTGGCTCGCCAAGGCAGTCTCCCCCGCTGCTTTCAAATTCGGCCAGTTCCGCGACGATGCAGGTCTTTCGCCTGACCGCAGGCGGATTGCCTACATTTCCGGTAGTACTCCCTACTACGAAATTCCCCTCATTCGCGACCTCGATTCCGACCGGGTCGTGCAGTGCTCGGAGGTCTACAGCTCCGCCGGTGCCGCTTGGTCACCCAACGGCCGCCTCCTCGCTGTCGTCGGACATGGGTCGAACGATGACGGCGGTAACCTTGCGTATGCAGGTTGGGTGCATGTTTTCGACACGGATTCCGGGAAGCGTCTGCGCAAACTGCGGATAGGGACAGCGCGATTGCAAGGTACTGCTGTGGCTTGGAGCCACGATGGCCGCAAGTTCGCGGCTGGCAACGCAGAGGGCTTGTGCGAAATCTGGGCAAGCGATTCGGGACGCAAGCTGGTTAGCGCACGAATCCATTCCTCCCGAGTGAACGATGTGGCGTGGTCCCTCGACGACCAGCGCGTCGCTTCGGGCGGGATCGATGCGCAAGTGCGTCTTTGGGACTCATCCACGGGGCAGCAGCTCTTGGCACTTGAGCCGCACGGAAATCCTATCTGCCACATCCGCTGGTCACCGGATGGCCAGAAGCTGGCCGCCGTGAGCGAAGATGGGGTGATTCGGGTGTGGGATGCGACCAAGGGCTACGAGCTGCCGCGACGCGACTTCTGGGGACACTTGATCGGGCAAAGCCAGCGGAAAGAATTCGCCCGGCTGATCGACGAGGAGCATTGGTCGGAGGCGGCGGACCTGTTGAAAAAGTTAATCGCCGCCGGAGGTCCGGACGACGATGCGATGTCTTTGCTCGCGCGCGTGCACCTGCAACGGGATGATCAGGCCGCGTATCGTGACACCTGCCAACGCATGCTCGCCACATTCGCCGGCACGGAGGGAATAAATGAAGCGTGCTCGACCGCGTGGGTATGCGCCCTCCGTCCCGGCGCCCTCGATGATTACGCTTTGGCGATCACTCTAGCGCGGAAAGCCCTCGACCTGAAAATCAATGCGAGGACAGGACGCGCTACCCACCGGGCGAAGTATCCGGAGACGCTGGGAGCCATCCTGTTCCGGGCAGGACAGTCTGAGGAAGCGCTCCGCCATATGCAGGCGGCATGGGACCGTGACGCGTTTTCGAAGCAGTCGCCCGCGCGGATTGCGTTTCTCCTAGCAATGATCCACCAACGCCTCGGCCATGCCGCCGATGCACGGATGTGGCTCGAACGGGCCAACAAAGAGGCGGACGAAGAACTGACCAATACCGCAGAGCCGTCCAACTGGGGTTTGCGCCTGGAGCTTAGCTTGTTTCAGCGCGAGGCGAGAGAGCTAATCGGCGTTCAAACCAAGACGGGACAGCAGCCGCAGGTTAACGGGTTGAGGACACGCCAGCGTTAACCTCTCCCGGCAACGAATCCTGAGGACTGATTCACAGAATAAGCAAGGCCGGTGAGGCCTTACCGCCAAGCAAGCTCCTCACCTCGCTTTGACAAACGGATTGACTCGGGTGGGTCGGCCGCGAATTGGCTGCGCGCGCCGCTATCGGCACTGGGTCAGGGGCGCGCCTATCCGGATCCCGGAGAAGCGGAGTTGATCGGCTCGATGGCGGAAACGTGCAGCAGCGAGCAAATCTTCAATTCCGCAGGCACTCCATCTTCGGTTTCATCGATACCGACCAGCAAGTCGGACC
>CAZFLF010000193.1:0-9154 GCA_964519825.1 uncultured Pirellulaceae bacterium
GCAATATCCTCCACAGACGCGCACGCCTGCGGCTTGCGGTTAAACGACTCTACATGAACGGCCAGGACACAAGCACACACGTCATTTGATAAACAAGATTCATGATTCGCGGGCCGGCCCACAAGGTAAACGCCGCCATCGGCAGGCAAACGCACAGTACCAACACATAATCCAACGTCGCAGCCCCGTACCGGCACTGCCAGTGACGACGGTTCCTGTTAGTACCGCAAAAAAGACGCATGGAACGGATCGGGTTTGGGCATACTTTGCGGATTACACGAAACCATGATTTGATTCTAGTCATCCAGAGATCGCCGGTCCAAGCAGAATAGGGATTCCCCAGGTCACTTGGCAGACTGTAGCGGAGCCGGGTTCGTGCCGGCTTCACGGCGCCGCAGGAACGCGACCGGGCCTTCCCAACCATTTTTCGACAGGGAACAGCCCACCACCGAAATCCGTTGACCATCAGAAAGCCAGGCTCCTATACTCACCGCCAGGGGAACCAACGGATTGGTAAGTTTAGACGAACGCGGATAACCAGTCGCTCGCTATTCAATTCCACGAAGCAGGAGACAATTCAATGAAGCCACTACTGCTCATAACACTCTTTTTTCTCTGTGGGATCGCCATCTGTACCGCCGCAGAGTTTGAGCGTCCAGTGCGCCTCAAAGGGGCGGGTGCGGCAGTGCGCGTTGAAAGCCCCGGCTACGCCGCGCCGTGTTGGGCCGACATTGATGCCGATGGCAAAAAGGATCTTCTCGTCGGACAGTTCAACAAGGGAAAGATTCGGGTCTACAAGAATCTTGGCGATGGTAAGCTCGCGGCGGGCGCTTGGTTGAAGGCAGAAGGTGAGGAGGCGGAAGTGCCCGGAGTGTGGTGATGCACTCATCATGGCGGGTGGTAGTCCGCTCAAGATCCATGGCGCGCACAGCGATCCGTTCATTGTGGACTGGGATAACGATGGCGACATCGACTTGCTCAGCGGATCAAGTAACGGCGGGGTGCACTGGGCAGAGAACGGCGCTGGCGCGGGCAAACTGCCGGACCTGAAACCATTTCAAACCGTCATCGAGCCGGGCCGCAATGTCGAACACGGAAAACTCTTCCGCGAAGACGATCTCACGGGTCCCACACAGTCGACGCGCGTGTGGGTCGATGACGTAAATTCCGATGGCAAACTGGACGTTCTCGTCGGTGACACGGTCACCCTCGTTTCCGCGGCCAAGGGTCTCAGCGAAGAGGAGTTCAAGAAGGAGTACGCGAATTGGCAGGAGACTTTCAAGGTTGCCTCCGAAAAAGCACGCTCGGCTGCGGGCGATGCGGATCAACGGAATGCGGCGAACCAGCGCCTGAACGACCTGTACAGCAAACGAGCGAAATTCATGCTCGAAGAAAGAACGGGCTTCGTCTGGCTATATCTGAGGAAATGACCGCAGCAGTCACTTCGGTGTTGCTCGTCCACAGGAACGTGAGTAAAGACTGAAATCGGCCGATCCATCGCCGTCCTCTCAGTCTATGCTCCTGACCCGTTTTTACAGATACGGAGTGACCTCACCGTGTCCATTGACCCCGTTCCCGCTGGGGACACCCTGCGGCTCGATCAGTTCATGAAGCTCCGTGGCATCACAGAAACAGGTGGACAGGCAAAGCTGCTAATCCAAAGTGGTGAAGTGAAGGTGAATGGCGAGCCCGAAATCAGAAGACGTCGGAAGCTCGTCACTGGCGACGTTGTTGAGGTCGATGGGAAGTCTTATTCGCTGGGCGAGTTTTTTTCAGGTCGATGAGATCGGGCCTCCCGGATCCCGTGCCTGGCCCCGATCTGTCGCCCGATTTGCCCCGACTTCTTCACCCGTATCTCGGTACCCAAGCCGTCCTCGCAAGGGCCCCAGGATCTCGTCGGCAAGGCGGCGAACCTCGGTCGTAAAGTTCTCGGATGTCTTCCACACTCCCGCCTTGCCAAGCCTCCGGAACTGCAGTGCTCCGGTCGTCTTGTAGTTTTGGAACTGGTGGTTTTCTGCGACCTTTCGGGCTACGTCCACATGGACCTTCTCAGAGACCAGATCGCCGCATGCGATCAGATGCGGGACCGGATCGTGAAGCAAGTCCTCGTACGAAATCTGCAAACGCTGATCGATCGGGAACGCATCGTATGCGTCGACGGCGAGGCTCAGGGTCGAGCGAACGTGCTCGGCGGTGCGTCGCACGTTGGTTTCGGAAAGAGGAGCGGACGGATCGCCGAAACGTTCGTTCCAGCTCCCAGGCCGTTGCAGATCGAGGTAGGAGTCAAGAACGTCGAAGGGATCGCGAACGAGCAGGATCATTCGCCCGGCGGGGAACAGGGAACGTAGCCACGCATAGACTTCGGGCGCGTTGACTTCCTTGACCACCAGAGCGTGACGGCCAAATTGAGGATAGCGGTCTTGGACCATTCTGAAAAAGAGATCGCGAATCCCTTCCAACCAGATCTTTTGATGACGCCTGGAAAAGAACGACGACTGCCGGTCGAGGTCGTCGGGACGCTCGTGCAGGTGTCGGAAGAAGCGACCGAAGTAGGGCTCGTGCCAGCGCCGAATCTTTGGCAAATCACCCAGCATGTCTGCCAACCAGGTCGATCCAGAGCGTCCGCAACCGATGATCCAGGCGATGCGGTCTTCCGCCAGCCTTTCCACCGACCGCTCGTGCTCGGCCTGCCGAAGCTCCGACACCAGTGCCGCCGCGCGATGCTCGTAGAGGTGCCCGGCCAGCGCGATCTCCCGCGCGCGGTCGACGCGGGCCAAACGGTCCGGGTCGTCTGCCAGAGCCGCCTGGATCTGAGACACCGCCGACTCGGCATCGTCGAAATGATAGACCGAGTCACCGTAGATCCGGGTGACTTCGGACCGCCTCGGTCCTGTGACAAGCGCCGCTTGTCCGAACGCCGTCACCTCGAAGATCCGCGGGCTGGGTGAGTCGGCCGGCAATTCGGACTGACGGAACAGGTTGATCGTCAGCCGGGACTGCGAATAGATCTCCCACTTTTCGATCGTGTCGATCACCCGCTGCCGGACTTCGGTGTAGACGAATCGATCGAAGGCATCCGTCTCGTCAAGAATGTTCCCGGCAACGAGAAAGCGGCATTTTTGTTGCTCGCAGAACTCGGCCACCCTGAGCAGCAGCGGGAGCCGATCCGCGAAGACGGTTCCCAGAAACGAAATGTCGTATCGGGGTTGCTTGCTCCGCGGAACGGCCGGCAAAGGGAGCGTGGCAGTCGGCAGGTACACGGCTCCTTCCGTCGCACAGTGCAGCTCGTTGGTGAACCGATACGTGTAGAGCGGTTCGGCGTTGGAGATCGACTCGTACGGATCGTCGGTGGCGATCAGAACCGTGGGAATGCCGGCGCGGCGGATCGAGAGTGGGACGCGAGCCCGCTTACCACGGAAGTAGAGACCATCGATGAAGATCACACAGTCGATGCGGTTCTCGACATCCAGGGCCGTTCCAAGAATGTCGTTACAGACCGAGTCGACGCTGAGGACTTTAACAAATGAAAACGTAGGGTACGGAATGACCCGCACTCCACTGGCTTCCAAGGCGAGCCGGTAGCCGTCCCAAACATCGCGAGTCGAGAAATTGGCCGATCCGGAGACCAGCAACACTGTTGCCACGGCCACAAGCGAGCTCCTAGCCGGGCAATATCTGGTAGGGATACGGCGAAGGGCCGTCCGATCGGAGCGCTTTCTGAACGGCGTCCGCGGCCTGGGCCAGCGCGTCGGTCTTCAGCGCGATGCCACACAACCCGGCTGTCGTCGCTGACACCATCGCGGAATGCTGCAGAAACAGCCGGCGGGTAAGCTTGAGTTCATCGTCAGACATGACGGGTACCAGTAGATTGTGACCGGACGTAGTGAAGCCAGCTTATACCTGTCCAAAAAACTCGTAAATTCCTTCAATCAACTTGGTGCCCCCAACTGGAGCGACGGTGACAATTTGTTCGCCGCTGGCGGGGACCTCGAAATCCAACGATTGCTCAGGCTCGAGGTGTAGCGGAACTGTGGTCAGCATTGTCACGCCCAATCGGACTACGAACGGCGCCTCGCCGGAATTCAAGATTCGATAAAACGCTCGTTTATTGCCCCCGCGGAAATCAATAATCTTGTGTCGAGCGGAAGAAGCCATTTGAATGCTGAAACGACCGCTTTGAACGACGTTTTCAACATCAAGATAATCGTAAATGCCTATGACCGGCTGGGAGGTGCTGCGAAAAATCGTGATGTTGGGCAGGGCAGCAACATCAATTGACATTTTTGGCGCAAGAATGGCTGGCTCAGGACCGCCGAATCGAACCTCAAAATCGTTATCAACTTGCTTACTCGAATTTAGAATCCGATAGAACGTGGTATTTCTATTTTGAACAATAGTTATCCCGAGCCCATTCGCGGGGCCCTTAAACCGACCACTTCTGATCGGTGTCGGGATGTCAATGCATTCATAAATCCCTTTTACAGGTCCCTCCGCTGCACGATCGATGACGACTTCCCCATTTACCTCGAAGTCCACTGATCCTTTCTTCTTTAGCGGTATCGGCGCTTGACTGCTTGGCTTTACGGCAAAGTCATCCGCTCCAGTGTTGTATACGCGAAACACCCCATTTCTTTTGATAATCTTGAGCTGCTTCGTTTCGGAAACGTTGTCGGCTTTGATGTGGCCACTTCGAAGGTCCGTTGTTTGTTTCCTGCGCGAACCCATTGCTGCTCTCCTCGCTGACTAGGAACAAGTCATTGCCCCGCCTCACACAGGGCTCAAAACTTGATAAGATAGGCAAGTACACTAGACTGCGGTGCAATGAATTGCAAACGCTAAAACCACGTTTGACGGGGGAGCCTGGGCCTGGCACCAATCTCCGCGTCACTAGCAGCTGAGACCAACTTTTCGGCTACGACACCCTTCTTACCGTGCCGGTTTTGACCGCCAGATTCGCACGTCCCCCTCCAAACCGCCGGACGCGATCGTATTGCCGTCGGGCGAGACCGCGACCGAGTGCACCTGTCGCATATGGCCCGCGAGCGTCGTGATCCGTTCTCCCGTCACCGTATCCCACAACGTCACGTCGTGATCGCGGCCCGCCGAGACGAGCGTTACACCGTCGGGCATGACCGCCAGGGCGTTGATCCGCCCGCTATGCCCCTTCATCACCTGGCGGATCTGGTTCGACGCCAAGTCCCACAGATGGATCTCACCCGCATCGGTCCCAATCGCCAGCACACGGCCTTGCTCGCAGTGGCACAGTGCGATCGGGATCGTCTTCACTGGAATCGAACGGCTCCGCTCTTTTGCGCTGGCGGCATCGAAGAACCGGACGCCGCCGTTCCCATAGGCTACGACGATCGTGCTTTGATCGGGGGAAAACACGAGTGCGTTCACGTTCGAGTCTCGTTTATCGATCTTCAAGCGAGGCGTGCGCCAGTCGTTCTGCTCGTAAACGAGGATCGGCCCCAGTTGAGTCGCGACAGCCAACCGGCGGCCGGACGGGGAGAAAGCCAGCGCCACGACGCCAGCGTCAGTCCCCTCGATCTTGTCGACGAGTTGCAGCGTGTCGCGATCCCAGAGAGCCAAGGTCGACCCGGCACCGGCAACTGCGATCAGCTTGCCGTCGGGCTGAACTGATAGCGACGTGAGCGGACGGCCAATCGGCTGGCCCAGCTCCTGCGACTCTCCGGTCTCGAGGTTCCAGATTTTCAACGAGCCGTCAGCACTCGCGGCAACGATACGCTTTCCGTCCGGCAGAAACTCGACGCAACGGACATTGGCATCGTGCCAGAATACGTTGGGCTTCATTAGGTCCTTGATTCGCACCAATTTGACGGCTCCATCTCCGCTACCGACCGCCATCAGCTTTCCATCGGCGGAGCGATCAAGCACCCCGATTGATAGATTGTGCGTACTAAGCTGGTTCAGTTCGCGATGGGTGTCGACGTCGTACAAATACAGATCGCCACCGTGAGAGACAATCGCCAGAACGCGGCTGTCCTTAACGAACTCGAGGTCGCCAACTCGCCAGATCAGCTCATACGTCCGCTGGAGAGTTTCGTCGGCGACGGACCAGATCCGAATGTGTCCATTGTAGCTGCCGGTGACAATCGTCCGACCGTCGTCGGAGAATGCGAGCGTTTCGACCAGGGGATTGGGACTGAATTTGTGAACGATTTTCCGCGTACTGACCACCCACAGTCGGACCATGCCATCGCCCGTTGCGATGGCAACCTGCTCTCCATCAGGCGAGAATCGCGCGTCTTTCATGCCGCTCATTCCGGCGGGGATCTCCGCGACGAGCGATTCTTCGGCCAGATCCCAAATCCGCACGGCTCCGGACAGACCTGCCGAGAGAAGTCTTTTCCCGTTGGGGGAGTATCGGACCAGGGCGACCGGAGGACCATGCTTCATCTGTTGAAGCGACCGGTCGTCCTTCAGCGGATTCCAGATGCGAATCATGCCGTCGGACGATCCGGCGGCCAATTGACTGCTGGTCGGCGAGAACGCGAGGGAGCGAAAGCGGCCGGCGGCGAGCGACAGCGTTCGAATCAGCTCACCCGTCTTCGAGTCCCATACACGAATAAGTTTGTCGTTGCCGCAGGCTGCACAAACGCTACCGTCCCGAGCCACCGCCACATCGTTGATCACGTCTCCCTGGTTGGCCACCTCAATAATCGGCGACGCAACGTTGTCGAAGTAATACCACTCGAAGCCGCGCAGGCCGGCGAGTGGCGTGTCGGCCGCAAACCGGCGGAGCGCTCGCCTAACGCCAGCAATGTCCCCACTATCCAAATAATTTGCCGCCAGATTCATCTGAGCGCGATATAAGGATCGCTGTGTCAGTTCGGCGTTTTTCTTGGCCTCGAGCCAAAAGAACGAAACTCCCAGCAGGCCGAGACTCAAGCTGAGAAATAGACTGAGCAGCAGGCTGGCGACCACCGGACGTCGGCGACACCGGCGCCAGAGCCGTTCGACGGAAGAGATGGGTCTGGCCTGAATCGGGTCGCCGGTGCTGAATCGCGTCATCTCCTCTGCAACTGCCAACGCCGTCTGGTACCGTTTGCTGGGCTCGCGCTCCAGACACTTCAGGCAGATGGTTTCCAGATCCTTGGGGAGCGCCGGATCCAGCTGGCGAGGTGACGGCGCTTCCTCCACAGTCTTCTGATGCAGCAGGGCACGAAAGTTCCCGCGAAAGGGCGTCTCACCGGTCAACATCTCAAAGAGAATCACCCCCAACGCATAAACGTCCGACCGGCGATCCGTCTCGCGCGTTTTTCCACTGGCTTGTTCGGGCGACATGTACCGGGCCGTACCGACGACCTGGCCTTCCGCGGAAATCGTCGTGTCCGCGGAGATCCGCTTCGCGATGCCAAAGTCCGCGACAAACGGCTGTCCTTGCTTGTTGAGGATGATATTGGCCGGTTTGACGTCGCGATGGACAACGCCCTGTTCATGAGCGTGATGCAATGCCTGGGCGACGGCCACGAGCAATTCGACAGTCCGTGGGATCGGAGGCCGGCCGGCGGAGAGAAGATCGCGGAGGGTCAGCCCATCAATGAATTCGCTGGCGATAAACGCCCGGCCCTCTTGGCTCCCAACTTCATAAATGCGGACAATGTTGGGATGCCTGAGGCTGGCGGCCGTCTGGGCTTCGCGGAGGAGGTTATCCGCCTCCCGTCCTTCTGACACAGGCAGCTTGAGAGCAACTTGCCTTCCCAGCGCGACGTCGTGCGCGAGCCAGACGGTTCCAAAGCCACCCCCGCCAAGTCGCTTCGTGAGCGTGAAGTGGGCGATTTGCTTCTTTTGGCGATCATCCAAAGGTCTCTGGAAAGTCTTCGTTCTGCGGTACTCTTCTCCAAGGGATACCGAGCCGCAATTTGGGCAGTCGACGCTCGTGATGGTATGTAGCGTTTGCGGTTCGTCATCGGTACCGTCCCCGGCCGGGATGGTGATTGGATGCGAACAACCAGGGCAACGGATTTCCATCTTTGTCGTCCTTTTAGCAGTCAGTCGCGCGGCGGACCAACTTGATCTCTCGTCCCTCGGCGCCGGCATGCACCTCATCCATGAACGTCCACATGAGCAGCCGGCTGCGGTCTTGGACGGACTCGAATGCGGTTGTCGGAGGTTGGGAGAAAAATGAAGGGGCGCTGGGACGCCCCTCGTGTCGGATCGTATACGTGGCTGCGGACGCAGTGACTTGCTTCGTCATGTAAATGCGTCGTTGGCGGAAAGGCATTTCCAGACGTCGCGCATGCGCCACCTCGTTGAAGGTTTGCGGGTCTTCGTGTCGCATGCGTTCGTCAATCTCAAGATTCCCCTGGTGGATCGCGCGGTCCAGTGCCTCACTCACCGCAACGGCGATCTGCAAGATACCGGTCTCATCGGCGAAGCCGAGTTGCACCAGTTCTTGTCGGCAGTGCGCGACGAGTTGGATGGCCAGCGCCGGATCATTGTTGATTGCGAAGCTGGAGTCGGTTTGTGTCGCTGCCCGCAGCAATTGCTGGTCAGGCTGGAGCTGCTGGATGTCCAGTATTCTCAACAGCGTCGGCGCGACATTCGGTCGCAGTTCATCTTTGGGTATGTAAGTCAGGGCTCCTTTACGTAGTGCCAGTAAGGCCATTTCTTCGCTACCATGCGCCGTCATCAGGACCACGGGAATCGAGGCGTATTGCCGGCGAACGGCCTTAACGAGTTGTAGGCCGTCTAACTCCGGCATCTGTAAATCCGTCAGGACAATATCCGGCTGCCGCTGCCGCAGCGAGTTGATCGCTTGCACGCCATCGGAAGCAATCTCTGTTTCGAATCCTGCCAATTGGAGCTGAGCCCCGATGATGGCCGCCTGGGTGGCGCTGTCTTCCGCCAAGAGAATTCGTGTCATGGCAGTTGCTCCTTCGCGGCCTGTTGTGGCTCCCGCAGCGATCCTACCTGGTTATGCAGGTATTGATTGTCATTCTGCACACGTTTTGGGAGGGCGCGGCTGCTGCCGAGCTGCGCGGCTCGGCAGCAGCGCAAGCGAGGCAGACCCGCGGATTTCCGGCGCGGCTCCGCACCGGCGTCCGCCTGCCGGCGAAACTCGAAACGAGGACGCGTGGGTCGCAAGGCATGGATCTGGACGCTGGCCGCGCTCGGCCTTGCCATAGTG
>CAZFLF010000194.1:0-9152 GCA_964519825.1 uncultured Pirellulaceae bacterium
CAATTGGCGAACTTGTTCCAATCCCGCATTGGCCGCGACACAGGCAGACAGATCTGCGGACACAATCCGGTTGGCAGAGTCTCGTTCCAGTCTGGCTCCCAGTCGCTCCAGTTGACTGACGGACTCGTCCATCGGATCGGACGCGCGAAGAGGACTGCTCCAGACAAACTGCAACGCGGACAGCACGACCGCAGTCGCAAGCCAAATCAAGTGTTGTCTCATCGTGTACTCAGCCCCTCGCGAGTTCCCCGATGACTTCGCCCTGCGACAAGATTGGGACTGGTCGCCCGGCGCTGTTCACGAACGTGTGTGCGAAGTTGATCCCCAGGCTGTGGTAGATGGTGGCCAACAGAGATTGATACTTCAGGGGTCGATCGAGCGGCTGTTCTCCTTTGTCGTTCGTCGAACCGACGACCTGGCCCATGTTGAGCCCGCCGCCGAAGACCAACGCACAGCCCGCCGGTCCCCAGTGTTCTCGGCCAGGGGAGCCCTTGTGGACATGGACTCGCGGTGTGCGACCAAACTCGCCGACGACGACGAGGAGCACCTCATCTTCGAGGCCACGGTTTGAGAGATCTTCGATCAACGCGCTGACGGACTGATCAAACTGCGGCCCGCGCTGCCGCATGATTTCGAAGATGTTGCCATGGACGGCGTGGTCGTCCCAGCCGATCATCGTCTTCTCGTAATCACCCCGCCCGTCCGGACAAAAGCGGACGGCGACGATGTTGACCCCCGCTTCCACGAGCCGCCGAGCCAGCAGGCACTGTTGCCCCGCGGTATGCAAACCGTAACGCTGCCGAACTCGTTCCGGCTCTCGTGACACATCGAATGCACGGGCGGCGCCCGATCCCGTTAGCAGGTCGAGCGCCTGTCCGCGAAACGCATCGGTGGCACGCATCTGCTCGGCGAAGTCCACGCTCGCCAGTTCCGAATCCGTGCGACCGAACCGATCCAAATTCTGGAGCATTCGCAGTCGAGCCTCCAATTGAGTCGGCGAGTCTTTCATCTGCAGGTTCTGCACGACGAAATTGGACTTCGAGGGATCGCCCGCGACGGCGAAGGGAGCATGGATTGGTCCCAGAAACGCCGGACCGCCGCGATGCAGCCCGCTGCTGATATCCACATAGCGAGGCAATTCTTGGCGGGCCGCACCGGCATCTCGACTAGCTCCGGTTTTCTTCAAGCCCATTGCCAGTCGCGGATCGGTCGATTCGCCGATCTGCGCACCCCCCTCTTCTTCTTCGGCACGCTTGCGACTGATGACCGCTGCCAGATCAGGATACCTGGATTTGGATCCCTCCGTTTCGTCGTCCCAGCCGGTGAGCACATTGTGCGAACCGACCACATGATCCGACGAAGGCTGATGCAGCGAGCGAATCACGCTGAACCGGTGCGCCAACTGAGCTAGTTGCGGAAGCACCTCGCAGAACTGGATGCCCGGGAGCGTGGTCTGGATAGCTCCCAACTCTCCGCGAAACTCGACCGGCGCGTCCGGCTTGGGATCGAATGTCTCGAAGTGACTCGGCCCACCGTCCTGCCAGAGCAGAATGAGAGAACGCTTCCGCGCTCCAGATGCCAGCGCTGCTTCGGCCCTGAGACGCAAGACATGCGGCAAGCTCAGAAGCCCCGCGCCCGCCATCGCCCGCCGCACGAAGGCGCGACGACTCAAGTCGTGACCAAACCATGGTCGTGTTGTGGTGCTTGGCATCAGGTCTACTCCTCGTTGCAATCTTACCGACGTGAAAGGGACATTGTCTTTCGGCCACCGAGGAAATCACTTTACCATCCCAGAGGAACGCGCGGATTGGCCCCGAGTGATGCGGCGCGTCGGGCAACCGGCGAGTCGAAGTGTTCACAGGGGTACAACCAGGCTGAAACAAGGAAACCAGACAGTCAACTTACCGAAATAGTCTACGTGATTTAGGAAATGCCACAGAGGCCGGATGGCAGAGACAATGGCCTACACAGTTTTCCCAGATTGCCCTACGAAGTCGACTGTCTGGTTTCTACTGGCGCCTCCCACCTACGGCGTTCTCTTGATTGGTTCCGCAGGCACCTGGTCGGCGGCTGGGCTCGACACTTGAACCTGGACTCCCTCGGTATGCGTCAAGGTCCAGACACCGTCGCGCTGAACCCACGTGATATGCCACCATACCACTGCGGACTGGTCCTTGTGGCTGGCCGCCGGGACGCGGACAAAGCGACCCCAGACATTAGTGGTTTCCGGTGCACGACAGCGACAGTCGATTCGCGCCGTTTCCAATGCAAATTCAGGCTGTCTGGTTTCTGCGGGTTTCTGTTGGGGTGTCACTCCCTACACAGTCAGGTTACTGACACAGTTCCGGAGACCTTTTCGGTCGACAACACATCCCGACGCTGATGAGCCAGAGGATCGCGCCGAGGGGAGTGGTAATGTAGTAGATGATAACGTTGGTGCGCAGGCGCGTGTCGCTGGCGAGAGCGAGGAAGTAGATGCCGACTGCGACAAGCGGGATCAGGAAGAGAAGCAGATAGTTGAGCGGCTTTACTTTTTCGGGGAACGCGACGATGGCGTCGGGGCACGTTTCGGCGCGGCGGTTCTTGGACAGTGCCCAGAAGGTTACACCCATCAGCGGCGGTAGAACCCACAGAGCTTTTGGCGCGGCGGGCACGGTAATGAATGCGTAGTAGAGGAGCGCGATCACACTAAGAATCCACAGCTCGACTTTCGACGGCTTGAACTCGGTGAGTCGCACGCGATTGTAGAGCCAATGGGCGAGCACCAGAGGCACGGTCGTCCCGAACGCAAACAGCGCGAAGTGGATGAACAGCACGTCCTTCTGTCCCGTGTCGAGGAGCGCTTTCATTGGGGTCGGCGGTTCGTTCCACCAGAAAATTCCCCAGAAGCCATAGAAAAGTCCGATGGCGCAGGCGAGCGCGATGGTTTTGAGATATTTGTTTTGCGCCAAGACTCTGCGCAGCAGATACCAGCCGATCCAGATATCAATGAGCGCGTGCCACGCCAGTCCCGTGAACGAAACGGACGCGGGAAACGGGCCATCTTGCGTGCCGTACATTGTTTGGACCACGATGCCCTCCTCGAACCAGCCGTAAAAAGCGCCCGCGAGGAAAACGGCCCACGGGTCGCGCACTTTGAAGAGGCTCGTGACGCAAAGAAACGGGTAAGCGAATACGGAATACGCCAGCCACACAGCGAGGATGCCGCCCGCGTCCAACCCGTCGCGATCGGGCGTGGCCCAAAACACAAATTCGCCGTAATACACGATGATGTAGCCGCTGCAAAGCGCCACCGCCACTCGTTTGAAGAATTGTTTCATGGGCCGACCAACGCCGCCGAACGAATTGGTCTCTTTCTGACCTGGAGAGACGCCAGGTTTTCGTTGGCTGCGGTCAGGCCGGATGAAGAACCGAATGGAGCAACCGTGGAGTGCATTGGCGACGAAGTTCTTTCGTGCTTGTTCCTCAATCGTAGGACTGCAAGTAATGGTTATGGCGAATCCTGGGCTCGAACGAGTAGAGCCTGGCGTTCTTCAAGTGAAAACGTAGCTTGATTGGCCGCGCCTGCAGAAGGTAACAGTCCGGGTTGTCTTTCCATTTCAAGACGTGCCGGACGCTGTCGGTGGTGAGCGGCGCGCAGTCGGCGGTACCGAAGCCTTCGATGACCTTGCCCTCAGGATCCAGGGCTTCGACGGTGAGCGAGCCGCCAGCGGCGTTAGCGTTCACGACCAGCGTATCGCCAAGGAATACCAGCGGCTTCGTCGTCAGTGTTCCCCCTTCGTCTCCGGCGTTCACTGAAACAAAGCCGTCGAGCCGCAAAGTCGCCAGGCCGATTCCGCTGTCTCGTGTGTCTTTGTGATACGTGTGCCAATGGCGTCCGGTGATGCCTGTGTAATAGAAGCGGATTTCGTCACCGACGACTAACGGCGGGTGATGCGGGTAGATCTGGCCCCAATCCCAGTCTTTCTGGAACTCGCCGTAGGGGAGAAACGTCGCCTGTTCCGCGGCCTGCTTCCAGTCCCGTTCGCCGCGCAGCTCGCTGGCGGAGATGGCTCCATTATTCAACACTCGCTGCCAGGTGACTCCATCGCGGCTGAATGTCAGTTGGTTGTCGACTCGATCCATCCACGGCTTGTCGTCTGGAATCGGCTTGATCGTCTCGCCGTGATAGGTGTTGAGCACCCCGATGTAGACCCCTTCATACGGCATCGCGGCCATCGTGTAGAGTTCGGTCGAGAAGGGCGCGTCGAGCTTGCTCTTCTTGACCACGGTGACCTTGGGCGACCAGTGGAAAAAATCTTCGCTTTCGATGCGACTGATGATCCGCACGTTGGGCGGGCCAAAGCGGAGGTAGGCGACGAAGCGATTCAGCCGAGCATCCCAGTACGGCGCGATCTGCGTGTCGCTGTACGGGATCAGCGGATTCTTCGGCTCGGGCTTCCAGTGAACGCCGTCTGCCGAGTAGGCGACGCAGCTTTGTAGCGAACTCGATTTGCCCGTCGGCTTGGCCAGATACATCATCTTGAAACGACGATCGGGGTTCTTTTCCGCCGAGTCGATGATCACGCCAGCCCCGCCGACCCAAGGCTCCTGGGGTTCGAAGATGGCGAAATTGTTTCCGGCCTGCGGATCCGTGATCGGTTTCTCCCAGGTGACCCCGTCCGGCGATGTGACGTAGCCAAGCGACCCGATGGCGTCCTTGTCGTCGTGCCAGATTTGATACCAAATCTTATATAGTCCATCGCGCTCATCGCGGACGACCGCGCCATAGCCAAACGGCGACGAGAGCTTTTCTTCCGACGGCTTGTCGCGGCAGACCAGTGGATTCTTCGGATGCTTCACCGGCTGGTTGAGAACTTTTGCTACTCCGGTCAGCGATTCGATCACATAGTTGTCGATGAAGAGTTGCCTGCCATGCAGCACAATCGCCTTGCCGACGATCTCGTCGTCCAAGTCTTTAAACATGCCGGGGGGTGCCTGGCGATGTTGAGCCAGAACTGGCGAATGGAGTGACAGGGCCGCTATCGCGAGCACGAAGGCGATTTGAAAGGAGTTGTGCATGAGAGTCTCGTCGCGGAGAGGTTTCTGTGTACCACCGGCGAAAGAAGTCAGGGCAGCTTTCAACGTTCTCGCGGAAGTGTTCCCGTACCGCGTACTAATCATCCGGCGACAACTCGCCGTGGCTATTCGGATCAATCCAGGGGATCGCGCCACGCTCCACGGCCCACGCCGTTAACTCCTCAATTTCAAAGGCATACTCACCAGCCAACCCCATTCTCGGATCGGCAAGATTCTGCATTTCAGCCGGGTCGATCGGCTTGCCATTGGCGTCCAGGCCGGCATCGTAAATCGCCAAGTCTTTCGCTTGGCCCTGCGTATCCAAGTTCAAATAGACGCTGACACGCTTCCCTGGAAAATAACCGCGAAAGGCAGGAAAGCGATCGCCCTTACCTGTCGTTGCGGCATCGCCCTGAATCGACAGCCAGAAAAGATTCCCGGTTCGCTCGACATCGGACCCCTGAAATACCGCGCTCCGATCCTCGCCTTGGCCGGTGCCCGTCCACTCCACACCCACAAGTGCGCACAGCGACGGAGCAAGATCCAGTCCGGAGACGGTTGCAATCTTATGTTCGATGCCGGATGGAATGCCTGGACCGCGAATGCCAAACGGCACGACCACGCCGCCGTTACCCACTTCGCCCTTCTGTCCGCGATAGTTCCGGCCGCGCCCCCACTGATCGGCCGAATTCGCTGCGGAATGCGCAATACCTCCGCCATTGTCTGCGGTAAAGACGACGATCGTGTTGGACAGCACGCCTGCTGATGTCAGAGCCGCAAAGAGGCGCCCAACGTTGTAGTCGAGTCGGTGAATGGCCGCGTAGTAAATTTGCGGTGGCGATGGCCGGCCATATTGGTCTTTGAGATTATCGACCGCTGTTAGCGATGAGGCAGGCGGGTTAAGCGGATAGTGCGGAGCATGAAAAGATAAGTTACAAAAGAATGGCAGTCCGGAGGCTGTAGCGGTTTGTACGAACGAGATTGCGGCGTCGGTTGCTAGATCATCGAATTTTCCGTAGGCAGCCAGCCTTTCCGCTGTCGAACCAGATCCCCATACAGATAAGAATCTCTGCCCAACGAATCCACCAGGAATTCCCGTGGGGAACTCCCAGCCCTCATGCGCATCAATTCCGTACTCGGCGGTTGATAAAAACGAATGATCGAGTCCTAAGTGCCATTTTCCGAAATGTCCGGTCTTGTAGCCGGCATTTTTCAAGACGCTGTAGATCGTTGGGCAGTCGGCAGGGATGCCGACTTTGTCATTGTAGCCAGTCGTGTAGTCGATCGATGTGCGGACGCCGTCGGTAATTGGATTCCTGCCTGTGATCAGTCCGTATCGCGATGGCGAGCACACAGGAGCTGGCGTCAAGTACCGCTGCAGCAATGTACCCTGATTTCGGAACCGCGTATTGAGCACCGTCATCTTGGCCTGCACAGGGTGCGGCGATCTCCATAGGTCCCCGTAACTCATATCGTCAGCCACGATCAATACGATGTTGTGATGTTCGCCCCTGGCGTACGATCCTGTTAGAAGCAGTAATGCGATTATCAAATACTTCATGTGCGGGTAAATCCTGGTTTTTATATTATTGAGCCAGCTTTTGTGCTGCCAGCTTGCGCAGCTCGTCGTAGACCAAGGGCAGGAGTTGCTTAGCGGTACGAGGATCGCCGGTCTCGACTTGCGCCTGGATGCGGGTGACCTCTGACATGAACGGCGATTGTACTCGTAATGTAGTGCGATTGCTGGCATCAAAGCTGTAACGACGTGGCACACATTGCAAAATGCTGCCCGTGCCACCCAGCCGAGTTGCAACACGTGTGTGATGAAGGTCGCGGGCGGGTGGTCGTCCACAGGTCCTCTTTGTTCCCCACTGGCCCCTGGTTCTCCTCAACTTCACCGCTACTGGGAAGGCGGAAGAGGATGTCGCCTAGCGACGGTCAGAGTTCTTTGAAGGCCGCACGGGGGCAGTCCCGCTATCGAAGCGCACTTGCGCCGGGATCTTGTTGGTCATTCCGGGCACATCCGGGCCAATCGCGGGCCAGGGACGATCTTCCCACCAGGATGGTTTTTCGGAACGATACAACGAGGCGGGCAGAGTGCGGTCCGAGATGTTGGGATCCCAGACGGTGTCGTTGGTAACGCTGTCCCAGTTCCCGTGACGCAGCAGCGTAGCTTGCACGTTCGGATCCCCATCCCCGTTCCGACCACCATATCCCAACCGCCAGATCGTTTTTAGCTCGGAGGAGGCGGGCTGAGGATAGGCGACCTGATAGGTGCTGGATTGCCCCTTCGTTCCCAGGACGCAGCCGATCACCATCATGTACGTGTTCTTATACTGGAACTCGACAGCATTGTTGTTCGAGGTGGCTTTCGCGTCCCGCCAACCTGTGGAACGGCAGCGAAAGACCGTGTTGTGACTCGACGATCCGTGAATAAAATCGTTGCCGATTTGCGGTCCGATGTTTCCCTCCCAGAGGTTCATGGAGGGATGAGACGCGTGGTTGATACAAGGGCCAGCAATCATCCAGTGGGGTTCATCATATTGGATGTTGTTCAAAAAGTTGTAGGCGATCACGTTGCCGATGGCCCCTTCCGAGGTCATCACCCCCCCACCATCGACGGTGTAAAAGATGTTGTTCTCCACGAGGTTGGCTGTCGATTGCAGGCTAAGCTGGAAGCCGTAACCGTGGTCGCGGCCGAAGCCGTTGATGGCGTCGTGGAACGTACATTCCCGGATTTCATTCTGCAGGCTGTTAATGTGCCAGCAGCCCCTGCGATTCATCCGGCTGACTTCCACGTTCTTCAGCCAGGAATATTGGGCGGAGTCCATTTCGATAATGAACTCGTTCACCGGTTTGTCTTGCGTGAGGGTCAGGTCTTCCACGCCCGCCCGCCGAACCATGCTGCTCGCGCTGACCAGCGTCGCCTCGGGCTTCAGCGAGAGATCAACGCTGAAGAACATCGGCAGATTGAGAGTGACGGTGTTCCCGCGAACGGCGGTGACTTCCGCGAGCTGACCCCGCGCGCGGCGGCCGTCCTCCCGGCTGCAATACGTGCAGTTCCCCTCACTTCCCGCGATGTCCACCAGAATGCCGTCGTTGATCTGATCAATTAACAGGACGTCCCCTCGTGTAATGCCCGAGATCTTGCTCAACGTAAGTTCTTTGGAATCTTTGGTTCCGCCGCCCGTGATCGTGAAGCTCCGTTTGAGGCTCCAAATGTCGTTGTACGACTGCCCCCTCAGGTCCAAAACCGAGCGCCCACCTTTCCCCTGATACCGGATAATCGTCCGTCCCTGGCCGTCGCCTCGCAGCGTTTTATCGCTCCTGAGATGGATCGTATCGGTCGTCACGTACGTTCCAGCGGGAAGACGGACCACATGACTATCTGGACAGTTATCGATCGCATCTTGAATGGCGTTGGTCGCGTCCGTCGATCCATTCCCGAAGGTCTTGGCATCGATGGTCCTGAAGATCTTCGTGCGGTGCGGGATGCCACCCGGAATCCCCGCGAGGGTCCAATCGACTCGGCGATCGGCGGGGATGATCCGGCTGCCGGCCGCGCTGCCATTCGGCTGTGCATGCCCCAGGGACGGAAAGGCCAAAAGGAGTGCCACGAGCGTCCATCGCATCGTTCTTCTCATGGTTGTGTCTCCTCAACTTTCAATTTGAAATGGTACTGAAGATGCCTTCAACCGGCCCCCGCGGCCCAGACGTTAGCTGAGCACATGAACCGCAATGAGTTTCTTCTTGCGTGGGTTGAGCACCTGGTCAGCCGCCAAGAGCCCGGTCAGGTCCTCGTCGCCGGAGTTGAGTGCGGTGGCAATAATGAGGCTGGATTGAGGGGCGGATGGAGGCGGGTCGTCGTCGGTGATGGTGAGCAGGGCGGTTGACTGGGCGCCGATCGTAGCGCCGCCGGTGGGGTTGGAAAGCAGCAGATTCACGCTCTCTTCGCTTTCGAAGATCTGGTCGTTGATGAGCGGCACGTTGAACGATTTGGAGGTTTCGCCGGTAGCGAAGTTCAGCACACCGGAGACGGCCTGGTAATCCTGCCCCGCGATGGCCGTGCCGTTCGTGATGGCGTAATTGACGGA
>CAZFLF010000195.1:0-9138 GCA_964519825.1 uncultured Pirellulaceae bacterium
CAACGCGACCCAACTGCTGTGTTGAATCGGGACGCGGAATTCAAGGTCGTGGGTCGCGCCGTCCGCCGGCACAATCCGCTTCGCGACCACGGAACCGTTGACAATGATCTCGACAAGTCGGTCCCCACCACGCTCGATCTCGTCGCGTCGCGGGCCGTGCAACAGCACCGTGTCACCCAGGACGCGTCGGCCCGTCTCCGGAGTAATGCCGCCGTGGGCTACCGCCAGCGGTTGTTCCACGGCAAACGCCACCTTGGCACTCACCCGAACCTCACCCGGCTGATCCAGGCGCACCTCCGCGTCTCCGGGTCGCATATCGTTTACGGAAAAGTCGAGAGCGTGCGCGTAACCGTCCGAAACGTAAGATCGTCCCTCGGCTAGTCCCTTACACCACTTCGCGTAATCAATTCGGTCCACGTTACCCAATCGCACGTACACGCGTCCCTGCCCGACGTTGCGACTGGCCATACAGGGAAAATCCGTTTCGCCGCTGACCTTAAGTGGGAAACCGCAGTTCAGAATGTGATACCAGGTGTTCCATTCCTGAATTCTCGCCGTATCCATCGCACTGATGAAATCACAGACTCCCTCCGCCACGGTAACCGCAATCTCCATCGCACCGACGCCGTTCATTTCCGGCACGGCGAGATTCGGTAAGCGGTCCGCCGCACGATGGTGACTGTTGGTCAGCTCGCGTTCGCTCAATTGGCCGTCGCGATCTTCATCGACAACATCGAAGGTTTCTGGCAGCAACAGCCTGCTGGTTTCCGCGCGGCTAAGCATCCCGTTTTTGTCCTCATCCCCCTTCGCAATTCGACGTTTGGCAGCAGCTGGCGGGTCGATGCTCAATCCACTGGCGGAATGAGCGTATCCGGTGAATCCTCCTTGTTCCTTCGTCCAACGCATGACTGGCGTGGTCCAAGTCGGCCAACCCTTGGTCGAAGTTCCCTCGGAACCCGGATAGGTCTGGTCCTTCAGATTCAATAGGCAGACGTGGCCGAGCGCTTGTGAGCCGAAGCCACTGATCTCCAAGTCGTATTTGAGGGTCGTGAACGGTTCGCTGACCTCATGAATTTGCGGTGCGAAGAATTGCCGCTGGAAGTCGTAACACGGTCCCCACGTCAGCACGGCACCGACATTCAACGCTTCTCCTTTGACTTGGCGAAACATATCGGTCGGCGTGACCCCCTCCGTCGGACTCGTGTAATGAGCACACCCGGCGGCGTGAATGTGATGATCGCCGGAGAAAAAACCGAAGTCGCGCGGATTCACCCAGCGTTGCAGATCGAATTGCAACCGCGGCTGCTGTGCGGACACGATCACGTCGCGTTCCAGCACCTTATATTCCGGGCCGCGGCTGAACTGCACGCGGAATTTTCCCGGCGGCAATAGCACGGTTTCGCCATCACCGCGATAGATGTGTGGTTGGAAGAAGAAATCGGGCGCGAGTCGCTTGGCCTGCGGCGGAAAGACGTGCCCCGTGGAATCGCGAAACGTCAACTTCGCGACGGTCGCATCTCCATTGTGATCGCGAATCGCCAAACTTACGGGAATGGCCGGCCGGATATCGAACAACACCGGGATCTCGCCGCGAAAGCCGAGGTCCTGGTTCCCTTGCCCTATGTCAAAGCCGATCGTTGCCTCCCGCTTGCCTGCTTCGCTGCTATAGATCAGTGAAACCGCATATTCGACGGCCAACCCACTGAGTCGGTCCGTCATGGGTGGCGCGTCGAACATCTCGACCGCGAGAAAACGATCGAGAGCCCGACTTTTATTCTCATTCTCACGCAACTCCTCCTGTTGCTGCCGCTTCATGCTAAGTTCGGCGACGCCAGCGTACACCGGCCCAGACTGCGGACTGACAATTCGCAACCGTTTGGTAACGGTGCTGGCGTTGACGACTTTCACGAGTACCGGCGAGTAGCCCGCTTGCTGCAAAGCCGCAGTCGCCGGTCCTCGACGCACCTTCACGCGCGCCTCAGGATTGATCGACACTTCGAGCAGCATCTCGGGATCAAGCAGCCGCTGGATACCCTGTGAATCTTTAGCCCTTGTGGCCTCCCGCAGGCTGGCGACTTTGCTCTCCGGCAAGGGCGCGCCGAGAAAGTCGAGCGCCTGCAACAATCGCTCCACGTTGGCCGCCAGCGGTTGTCCTTCAACTTGAACGACCTCCAACGGATCCGCAGCTCCGGCCACGCCGAGTTGGAAAATCACAATCGCTACTGAGCAAAACCACCACCGCACGTTCATCGCGTCACCTTTCGTATCGGTCAACGACTGGGACTTGTGTCAGGCAAGTCAAGGAATCACGACAAGATGACGACTTGAGCGCCAATAATCCAGCATTGTTCATTGCCGGATCGATGTTACTTGGGCCTAATGTTCCTGCCCGGAAATCTTCCTGCCAGTTTGCAACCAGGAGTTGTGGGCAGGAAGATTGGCGGGCAGGAAAATGAGGCGTTTGTTTCTGTTTGATCATTTTGCTGCCGCACTATCGCCTGAGGCGCTAATATCGCTACCCGCCGCGCACGGTCTTTGACTTGTTGACCGTAGGAAAGCATACTCGTGTCCTTCGCGCCCCCGGCAGAGCCACCTTGAGTTTCACCATGCGTTTACAAGTTGATTGTGCCAGTGTTTCCTCGTATGGGCACTCGACGGATCTTCCTCAATCCAATCGCGACTTGAATCTGGCCGTCATCGGCTGTGGCTACTGGGGTCCGAACCATATCCGCAATTTTCAGAGTTTTTTGGATTGTCGCGTGACCGCGGTCGATGTCGACGCTACGCACCTCGCGCGCGTTCGTCAGACGTATCCGCATTTGTCATTCGAGAGCGACCTGGCACAAGTCTGGTCCGACCCGGCCATCGACGCGGTCGTGCTCGCCACGCCGACGGAAACGCACTTCGAATTGTCGAAGCAAGCGTTGCGGGCTGGCAAGCACGTGTTATGCGAGAAGCCACTGTGCACGCGGGCAGAGGAAGCTCGAGAATTGGTCAAACTGGCACACGACCGCCAGTTGATTTTGATGACCGCGCATACGTTTCTCTTCAACCCCGGCATCGGCAAGATCAAGCAATTGATCGATGCACGGGAACTCGGAGATGTCCGCTATCTGTCAGCAATACGGACGAACCTTGGACCCGTGCGCCACGACGTGAATGCGGCATACGATCTGGCCGCCCATGATATTTCCGTTTTCAATTGGCTCTTGAACGAGACTCCTGTGAGCGTCTCCTGCGTGGGGGGAGCGTTCATCCAGCCCGGCCTGCATGACGTCGTATTCATGACCTTGCAGTACCAGAACAACGTTGTGGCAAATATCCACGCGAGTTGGCTGAACCCGAAAAAGGTTCGGCAAATGACCATTGTGGGCGCTCAACGCATGGCGACCTGGGATGACCTCAACGTCAGTGCTCCAGTCGCAATCTATGACCGAGGCGCTCAACTCGAACCCGAGTACGACAGTTTTACTGAGTTCCAACGGGTCACCATGTGGGACGGTGATGTTCGCTTACCGAAAGTGGAGAATGAAGAACCGCTGAAGATTCAGAGTCGGCATTTCATCGACTCGATCTGTCGACGCACGTCCTGCCGCTCGGACGGAGCCTTCTCTGTGGCGGTTGTCCAGGTGCTCGAAGCGGCTCAACGCTCCTTGTTACAAGGTGGCGGACCGGTCTGTGTGGCGAGCGCCGACGTGCAAACAACTCGCTAGTGCTCCGTTAACGCTTAGTCTTGGGGTTCAAGCGCGGTCGAAACCCGAAGCGTCAGCGAGGAAAAGCCACAATCTGCGGCTTCCCTCGCTCACGCGTCGGGTTACGATGCTCAACTGAACGCCCAATTTTTAGCTGTGAAAGAGCACTAGGAGCATCACCGAAGCTTCGAAGGGATACGCCGTACCGATCCGGCGTCGGTTAAGAAAGTTCCGAAGCTTTCTCTTGGGTTCATTAGCAATTCATGGGAATCGAACGATTTAGCGATGCGGACGCGGAGTCGTGGGATCGTTTCGTCGAAACGTCGGTGAATGGCACGTTCATGCATTCACGTCGCTTTCTTAGCTATCATCCGCCTGACCGGTTCCGCGACCATTCGCTCTGGTTTGTCGATAACCAAGGGCGCGTCAAAGCGTTGTTTCCGGCCGCGGTCGTCGAGTTCGAGGGCCGACAGTGGCTGCAATCCCATCCGGGAGCCACCTACGGCGGGCTGGTTGTCGATGATCGTTGTGTTGGTCCCGAGTTCGATGAACTACTGAGACTTCTGGTGGAATACGCCTCTGGACAGGGGTTCGCCGGAATTCGCGTCCGGTTATCCGAGTCGGTATTTCTGCAGAAGCCCTGCGGCGAGTTGGATGCGGCGCTATTCAGGAACGGTTTTAGCCTGAAAGCACGTGAGCTATCGTGTGCAGTTCCGTTGATGGGCCTATCGGAAGGCAACCTGTTGGGTCGAATGACACACGAGATCCGCACTGCCGTCAACAAGTCGCTTCGCACCGACGCGGTAACGCGATTCACCGAGGACTTTGCCAGTTACTGGACCGTGCTCGAGAACAATCTCAGCGTCCGTCATGACGTGTGTCCGACACACTCGCTCGCGGAGATTCTGCGGTTACGTGAGTTGTTGGGCGATCGCGTGCAACTCATCGGGACATACTTGCACGATGAACTCATCGCGGGAGTGGTTCTGTTTCGCATGAACAAATTCGCGGCTCATACGATGTATTTCGCGCAGGATTATCGCCATCGGAAACTGAAGCCCATGACCCTGGCGGTCTATCAGACGATTGTCGAATGCTGCCGTTTAGGCTTGCGACACTTGAATTTTGGCATTTCTTCGGTGCCAGGAACGGATGGACATGTGATGAATTGGGGCTTGTACGAGTTCAAGAGGCGCTTCGGCACGGAAGGAGTGGTTCGCGACACGTGGTGCCTCGAGTTCCCGCGGCGCGATGCGGCTGAAGCAGACTCACGAATTGCGTCAAAATCCTAAAGCGGCGACGAGTCGCACGCACTCCAAAAGTGCGAAACGCTGTTATTGAAACCAATCGCGAATTGCCTCCGCCACGTATTCAATTTGCGATTCCTTCAGTTCGGGGAACATCGGCAGCGAGAGACAATGCCGCGCTAGACGTTCCGACACGGGGAAGTCGCCCGGAGTATGGCCGAGGGACGAATACGCCGGCTGCAGGTGGATCGGAACTGGGTAATGAATTCCCGTTTGGATTCCCCGCTTGGCCAAATAATCCCGCAAACCGTCTCGTGATTCCGACTGCACGATCAGCAAGTGGTAGACATGTGTGCTTTCCTCGCCCGCACTTTGAAACTTCAAGTCGCCGATCGTCTGAAGCAACTCGCGGTAACGCACCGCATGGCGTTGGCGGGCGGCGTTCCAAGTCGGCAACGATCGCAGCTTCACACTTAGCACTGCGGCCTGGAGCGTGTCGAGTCGCGAGTTCACACCCGCCACAACATGCTCGTACTTCTCTTGCTGTCCGTAATTCCGCAGCCGCCGCAATTGGTCCGCAAGTTCGCGTTGATTCGTGACAACGATGCCGCCGTCCCCCAACGCGCCGAGATTCTTCGCAGGATAAAAACTAAAACACCCTGCGACTCCCAGCGTTCCACATTGGCCCCCGCGGTAGGTCGCACCGTGTGCCTGACAGGCGTCTTCCACGACTGATAAGCCGTGCTGCCGCGCACACAAGAGGATGGCATCCATTTCGGCGGGCAGACCCCCGAAATGCACCGGAATAATCCCGCGAGTCCGCGGCGAGATCGCGCCGGGCAGCTGTGCAACGTCCAGGTTGAATGTGTGCGGATCGCAATCCACAAACACGGGACGAGCTCCACATCCGGTCACGGCGAGCGCCGTGGCGATAAAGGTATTGGCGGGAACAATCACTTCGTCCCCGGGGCCGATACCGAGCGCAGTCAGCGTGAGGCACAATGCGTCGAGACCGTTCCCCACGCCGATCGACGCGGACGCTCCCAGAAACTGAGCAAATTCTTTCTCAAATGCCTCGACTGCCGCTCCTAAGATCAAGTCCGACCGATCAAGCGTTTCCAACCAAGCAGACGTTAACTCATCGCGCAATTCGGCATGTTGTGCAGCCAAATCCACAAATGGAACTTTCTGGTGACGACCGAATGACATAACACTCCAGGGAAGTTGAGCCGACTACTACTGCTACAGCGCGAATGTCACGGCTCCACGCCATGGATTGTTTGCAAATAGCTCCAAATCGCATCGAACTGCCGCCGTGCATCGCCGTTGTAAATGTGCTGGATGTTCGTCGTGCGCCCGTCGGCGGACAGCTTGGGCATGCGAGTGTTAATGTCGTAGCGCGGCGGATCGAGCACGAACCGGCGATAGAAATCGTATCGCAGGCGCTCTCGGACCTGTGCAAAGTTGATCCCGGGCGCCAGCCGCGTCTTGTCGTCCCCCTGAGCCGGCTGGCTGCCGACCGCGTGACATTGACGGCAGTCCAACCCGCCATCCTTCATCGTCAGTCGATAACCCATTGCCAGCTCGGATTCGGCCGTGGCCGACTGCGGTACGCGAGATTCTTGGTCCCCGATTCCGTGCTGCGCCGCGAAACCCTGAGCGAGCGTGGCGGCGTACGCGGGGAAGGCAGGCATTCGGGTTGTCAGATGCGGACGCTGGCGATCGGAAATCTGGCCGCCGATGAACCGTTCCATCCAGGACGCATGGAGCCGCTCGCCTGTCCAGGTCAGATTCGGCAACGACTCCGGCAGCCAACCGAGTTGACCGTCTTCAGCCAAGATGCCCGGCAACCGGCTCGACTGATCATCGCGACCGTGACATACGCCGCAGCGCAGCGAGTTAAACAGCCGTTGCGATTCTTCAACGGCACAAAACTGCCAAGCTGAAATGCCAACGGCTGACAAGGTTGACTGCAAGTCTGCTCTTTGGCTGGACGTGAATTTGAATCGCGGTGTCACAACGTTACTCGTTGGCATCGATGATAGACAACCTCCCGCGACGTGACTCTCCAGACCGATACGCTTGCGCGACGCCGCTAGCCCGTCCCGTGCGACGGTCGGTCCTAGATCGTGGCAAGCGTGACAGCGCAGCGATTCGGCCAACTTTCGTCCTTCTTTCTGGTCACCGGCGGGCAATGCCAATTCGTCCAAGAAGGTCGGCTTGTACTGGTCGATCAAAAACGCCGACAGCGTATGCGATTCCTCCTCATTCAATTGAAAGTCGGGCATACGCGTGGCGACGTAGTCGGCATGCGGGCGTCGCAGGTATCGCTGCAACGCCTGATTGTGATATTTCTTGGCCACAAATTGCAGCGAAGTACGATCGAATTCATCCGGCTCCTTCACGGGCGTCAACCGATGACAACCAATGCATCCCAGCTGTTCCCAAAACCGTTGGCCAAGCTCGATGTCGCTGGCCGTAAAAAGTCGCTCGCCCGCCGGAGGCTTTGCTCCATCTACATTTCGCAGTGAAGTCACAAACGCCGCCAAATGCGCGGCCTTTTGTCGGCTGACTTTGTCGTTTGATCGACTCGTATTGCCCAACAAAGCGGGCATTGTCGCATCGTGTCTCAAATCGGAAGGCGACAGTAACCACGCAGCAACCCAATCAGGATTCAGCCGGTCTCCCGCGAACTTCAGCGACGGACCGTCCGCAGTTGCTGCATCGAGCGCCGACGGTGCGCCGCGCGAACCAAACTCGTGACACTTCGCGCACCGTGATTGAACGACTGTGTCCATGGACCAACGCCGCTGTTCCGAAGCCTGCCATCCTGGATCGTCACTCAAAAAAAATAATGCCGTAGGTGGAATCGGTTCCTCGATGCCGTCCTCTCGTTGCCAAAGCAGGCTGAACTCGGCGACTTCGTTCGTCCCGTTATGCTCATATTCCACACGGAGCGGAACGAACCCGCGCAAGTCGTGTTCAACGCTTCCCAGTGTTTTTTGTACGTCCGCGCTGATGCCAGGTCCGAACTCTCCGATCAGTTCTCCTTTCAGGAACGTCCGACTCGAACCGGTGCCAGCCATTCGCAGTCGGAGCTTGCCGGGCTCTGTCGAACGCAGAAACCCTTCTATGACGACACGAAATGGACCCGGTCGCAGGAAACTCGACGGCGCCTCGTTGGGCGCCACGCGGAGTGCCGCCATCCTGCGCCGAGCCACTTCCTGGGAAATTTGGGAATCGGAAGTTTGCGAATACCGAAACAGCAAGCCCGGCGAAAGCGACTTTCGTTGCTGGTCGGTCAGATACTTGGATGGGCGTCGACCGGTCAATTGCGAATCGGGCATCGCCAAGGTAGGGACGCGGTGAAGGGTGTACGACAACTGGCGCTGATGGGTTTTCCCCGTTGCCGTTGTCACTTGACAGTTGAGTTCCAACACGGAAACGGGCTGAAGATTCGGGATTTCAAGGAACACTGTATTACCTGTTCCCATGACGGTCGCCGATTCAATCGAGATACGATCACGCCCTTCCGCATTGGGCTGGGATGGCCGCAGTTCTGGCGAACCGTACTGTGCTGACCATCGATAATTCCATTGTTCTGCTTGATAGTTTTCAGGATCTTCTGCTGTCTCCTTGTTTAATAGCTCGCTGAACGTGACCAATAATCCGTTAGAGTAACTGGCGATTTGGATTGGCACTGCCGCCTCTTGGCCGACGTAGCGGACCCGCTGCAAACAGCCGTCGCTCGCGGCATTCGAAACCCAGCCGTGCAACCCGCTGACATACAAGTGACCATCCTGAGGGCGAAATCGCCCGCGCATCACGCCGGATTGAAATCTCAACGGGAAAGGCACAACTCCACCTTGTTTCTGGCCAGCGACCTCTTCGCGCAGCACCAGCATCATGGAGCATTGGCCGTACGAAAGGTGCAGCATCTTTCCGCCGAATGGACCCCAACTGCCGGGCGGCACCCAAACTTGTCCGCCCGACGAATTGTCTATTCGTCGCGACAACCAGCAGATCGGCTTTACATAGTCTGTAGGGGGTGGCGTTCGATGGTGCACCGACATCGCGCCGTGGAAACCGTCGGGCAACACGGAAAAAATGCCCGAGGCCGGAGTCCATTCTCCTTCCTGCGGAGCCACAGTGATTTCATCGTTCGGGCTAATCGCCATGCCGTTGGCATTGCGAAAGCC
>CAZFLF010000196.1:0-9136 GCA_964519825.1 uncultured Pirellulaceae bacterium
AAGCGCTTCCCGGTGCTCTATCTCCTGCCGGTTGAAGCTGACGAGGAACGGCGATACGGCGATGGATTAGTCGAGGCACAGCGGCTGGGCGGACCAATACGGCGTGATTTGTGTCGCACCGACCTTTTCGCAATTGCCTTGGTATGCCGACCATCCGACGAACTCCAAATTGCGGCAAGAGACTTACCTGCTCAACGTCGTCGTGCCGGCGGTCGAGCGCTTCTATCCGACTATGGAACAGCCCGGCGGACGGCTGCTGATCGGATTCAGCAAATCAGGTTGGGGAGCGTTCAGTTTGCTGCTCCGACACCCGGATGTATTTGGCCGAGCGGCCGCGTGGGATTCGCCGTGGTCGATGGACTGGCCGTCGAAATATGGTTCGCAAGAGATCTTCGGCACACCGGAGAACTTCGCCGAGTACCGTATTCACTCGCTATTCGAACGACGCGCCCCGCTACTCAAGGAAACCAGCCGATTGGTGCTCGCTGGTCACGGTAATTTCCGCGCGGAGACGGAAGCGGCTCACCGCAAACTGGACGAGCTCGGGATCCAGCACAGGTATCTCAACGGTCCGGACCGCAAGCACGACTGGCATAGCGGATGGGTAGCAGAAGTCTGCGCGACGTTGCTGGCCCAATAGAGTCGCCCGTCGGGTCGGAGACGACGGCGACCGCGCGGAATTCCTATTGCCGTTCATCATTTAAGATGCAAACTTACCTCGATGATCACAACCGTTTCGAGCAAAGGCCAAATCGTGCTGCCGGCGGAACTTCGCCAGCAGGACCGCATTCTATCCGGACAGCGATTCGAGATCGAACGGCTGGAGGGGGGCGATATCTTCTGAAAAGACAAACCACTCCGGACAATGATGGTGTCGTCGATTGGTTGCTGGCCTGTCCGGAAAAGGGTTGGTTCCAGCCAATCTCCTCGACAGCCTGATTGCGGCCACTGCGTTGGCGTATGGTTTCACCATCGCCACTTTAACGACTTTCGCCACATCGGCGCACAGTTCTCTATACTTATTCTCAGTTCTCGAAAAGTGATCTACTGGCTCGCTGTACTTATCCGATCCAAAATTCGTTTAGCCAACGCGTTGAACTGATATCTGCAGTCCTGAACAGCAGCGGAGTGCCCGCCGATGGCGCCATCGGCCGCCGTCAGATGAAACATCGGCTTTCGAGCATCCTGTGCCATTGGCATCAGACTCTTAAAGTGCTTGAGCATTGCCAGTTGGTTGTCGTCGTTGTCAGCTATTTCTGCCACTGGTTCTTTATCCAGAACCTCTTTCGCATAAGAGCTGGGAATTCGATTGGCCCACTTCGAGTAAGACTTGACGGGGCGATTCTCGCGCACTGAAGGATTTAAGAGAACGTAGCCCAGCGGCTCCATTCGACCGGACGGAAGTGAAAGCCCCGTAGGAACTCGGCCACCGCGGCGAGTTTCCCAACCCTTTCTCCAGTCCTTAAGCGTGGGCCCCAGGTTGCGAAGTCCCTGAAGAGAAAATAAGTCTGCACCGAGCGGGATCACCACGTAGTCCGCAGCGACTAATGCAGCTCGATTCAGCGCACCGATATTGGGCCCGACATCGATCAGTACAAGTTCGCAATCGCAGCTATTCGCGGCAGCCATCATCACCCGGTGAAAGGCGGTGACGACTCGGAAACCGTCGCCCGCGATGGGCGGTCTGTCATCCAGACATTTTCCCCAGGCATCGGATAACCGATCTTCGAAGGTGCTTAGACCAAGATCTCCCGCAATGAGAAACAGCTTTGAGAAGATTCTGATCGGCTTGAGTTCTTGGATGTCACCAAGGCTCTCGATGAGCGGGTCAATAGCGCCCAGTATCGTGTTTGGATGCTTGCCATCCGGCCACAGTTTCTCCACTTCGGACTCTTCGAGAAAGATGCTGGTTAAGTTGGACTGTGGGTCTAAATCAATAGCGAGCACGTTATGTCCCATGTCACTCAACATCCATGCGAGGTGGTACACCATGGACGTCTTGCCGACCCCGCCTTTGTTATTGAAGAAAGCAATCGTCTTCATGGGTGCTTCCTTACAATCATGGCGAGGTGATTCTCTCCAACGACGTATTCGAGTGGCGGGCTGCCATTTTTCTCCAAAGATCTCTTGGCAAGTGCGATGCCACGTCCAAACCGGTTTGCAAAGCCAAGCGTCTTCGCCGCCTCTGCCAACACTGGATTTCGATACGCAGTACCGTCTGGGAAGTGATCCTTGGTGAGGTCTCCATACAAGGAACCTGGATTTTGTATTTCAATTCGATCCGAAAAGTGATTGATCGATACGGGTGTCGTCGAATCCTCGTAATTTCGATGAATTACAGAGTTGATGAACAATTCGTGGAGGGCAATCTCAGGATATTCAGCGATGTTATCTTCTGTGAGGTCTGGGCGCCGCACCGGTCGATGATTCGCGAGGTCCTTTGCAAGCCGATCAAGATCTCGCATAAGGTTGAGCAGGTCGCCCGACATCCGCTGGTCCTTTAACGGCGTGTCGGCTTGGGTCGCGCCATCGTACCTGACGTACTGCACGTAGTCGCCAGGGAAGAAGGAAAGAGGATCCTTCCCGAACACGAGGACCGCTGCATTCGTCGGAGTATTGAGCCTCTTGTGAAAGAAGCGAAGAGAACCGAGCTGTTCTTCGACCGTGCGGCCATTATCCAGCATCACTTCGACTGAAACGGCAGACGGAAGGTAATTCAATGTGAATAGATCCAGTGCGAGATCGTCGAGCGATGCTTCCGTGCAGGCCCGCAGATCCCAGGTTTTGGCTCGATCAACCCGACGCTCTTCCAGACGACGCTCCTGCTCCGCTGTCGCTCTGTCCATTGATGGGCCGGTGCGAATCCATACCGTTTGTTTATACCGAACAGGCGGCATTTCCGATGGCTTAACCTCGACAACTGCAATTTCTTGACTGGCATGAGTTGCCTTGAAAACATGCATATCCGGCATCGGAATCATGTTTCCGTTGTCTCGGAAACCGGCGAGCTTTTCGAGAAGTTTCTCATCAATCTTCGCGCCAGTTGGATTACCGTGCTTGTCCACGCCAACAAAGAGAAAGCCCGGCAAGTTCGAACCCGGCATATCGTTGGCGAACGCGCAGATTGCTTTGCAAAACTTATCCGTATCGGTGAGTGACTGAGTACGTTCGACCCGGTACGACTCGAGATCAGCAAGTAGCGCGGCAATATCGAGCATTTGCTTCATACCTCCGTGTAAGTTCGGCATCAGGTCGATCGGCTTCAACGGCGCAACGCTTCGAGCGTGGCATAGCTGATGAGCCTATCAATCCTTGGCTTGTCCACTCAATGGTGGGGGTGAATTCAGTTGGCACTCTTGCTTTCAGCGTGCAGGACTCCAAGGGTAGAGCTGCCAGCAGCCAAGATTCTAAGCTACGAAACCGAGGTTGACCAATCGTCACCGTGCGATCAATTGAACAGTCGCTCACTTGGCCGTATCGACGTATAAGGGCCAGTGACGGTAGGTGACCTCGACCGAGAGTGAGTTCATGGTCGTGACGCGCAGTCGCGCGGCACGGGGAGCCCAGCGGACCGGAACAGGCGATCTGTTTGACCAGTTTCCCGCGTACTCCACTTGTTCGATCTGTGACTCAATGACGAGGGGGGGGGAAGTTGGCCGTTCCATTCCTCCCATAACACACTACCGAAATGGAACATAACCTCTGTGCCGTAATACCAAAAGCAGATGTCGCGAAACGGTTCGCTCGTCATGTCGATCACGGGCGATTCTGACGCAGGCGTTCCGCACCAGAGATCATCATCGGATGATCGCGTCGCCATCCACAGTTTGACCGCATCAGCACCGCCCACGACGATGATTGTCGGAGTTGGCGCGCTACCGTGCCGTTGAGTATCCGCCTTTGGCGCGTATGCCTCATCTCAATTTGAGCAATGCGGCCCGCCGTACTTTGGCCTCGTCAGCCAGTTTGTGCATCGCGTGCTTCTCCGCGACAAACGTGTAGTACGTCCTGGCGTCTTGAATGAGCTTGGCTTTCTGCTGTGGATCGCGAGTGTTTTGAATTTGCACTTCGACACAGCGCCCGGCCTCATAACCGGCCGCACCTTGCCAGCTTTTCACCGCTTCGGAGGCACTGTCGCCGCCGTAGCCGTACATCACTCGGAGGAAGCTGGTCACAGCAGCAGCGTGTTCCTTGCGCTCGAACTGAATTTTGCCGATCATGTAGCGAGCCCGCGCACCGACTTCGCCCCGCGATTTGGCAGCCGCCCGCTCATAGTCCACAAGCGCATCATCGAGCTTCTTCAGGTTCTGCTTGGCCCAACCCCGTTCGTACAGTGCTTCGGCGACGTAGATCGAATCGGGGAATTTCTCGGGAATCACATCCAGTAATTTGAGGCTAGCCTGCCATTGCTCCAGTTGCGCTGCCGCCTGCCCGCCATGCAGGTACGCCAAGGGCTGCATTTGCCGTAGAGTCGTTGGCGACTTGATTGACGATTCGAATGCCGGCCAGGCTTCGTTGTGATTCTGGAGCTTGAAAAGACATTCGGCTCGCATGAACAGAGCGTCGGCTGCGAGCGGCCCGGACGGGAACTTCTCCGTTTGTTCGCGAAACTGAGTCAGCGCCGGTTCGTACTGGCCGAGCCGGAAGTGACTCCAGCTCAATTTGTGCATCACATTCTCCGCCACTTCGCCTTGCGCCTTCGATAGCGCCGCGGTGTACGACTTGATCGCCTCCGCGAACTGCTTTTGCTGGTATTGATCCTCACCAACGTGGTAGAGGGCCTCGGATGCGAGCGTACTATCGGCGTAGTCCGCCGCAAGCCGCGCGAACGCCGTGGTGGCTTCGGCATTCTGCCCCGCGTGCTTCGAGGCCCATGCCAGTTCATAGATCACGTTGGCGGCATGGGCGTAGGATTTGTTCTCCGCGATGATCGCCGCGAATGTCTTCGCTGCTTCCGCGTATTGCTTCAGCGCCGCCTCGGCCAAACCCCGTTCATAGAGAGCGTCCGACTTGCGCGGTTGGTCGGGATTCGACTGGAGGAACTTCACGATATCGGCAATTGCTTCCGAGAACTGTCCGGCCTGACGGCGGCTCATGCCCCGAGCAAAATAGGTGTCGACCGCAAGTGCGTGCTTGTCATATTTGGCCAGCAGATCGGAAAAACTCTCGCTGGCTCCAGCGAAATCTTTGGCCCGCATTTTTGCCCATCCTTTGCCGTACGCCGAATACGGAGCGAGCGGCGATGACTCATATTTGGTCAACACCACGTCATAAGCCGCGACCGCCGCTGGATAGTCTCCCGCCGCGTCGAGGTATTCGCCGAGCCGGTAGTGTGCCTGGTCCAGCAACTTGCTGTCCGGAAAGTCCGCGATCAGCTGTTGTACGGCGTCGCGCGCTTCGCCGATTTTTCCGAGAGATTTTTGGGCACGCGATAGGAACAGCAGCGTTTCATCGGCTTGCCGCCATTTCGCCTGCGTGGTGAGCGATTCGGCGAGCAATTGCGCCGCTTCGGCAGGCTGATTCTGTTCGAATTTGCAAACGCCGATTAGGAACTGGGACTCGGCGAGTTGGTCTGGATTCGTCAATTGTGGGAGGAATCCGCCCAGCGTCTTGGCAGCCGTGGCGTATTTCTTCTGCAGATAAATCGCCAATCCCAACCGAACCCGCCAGAGGTTGGCCTCGGCGTGCTTTGCATGTTGGTCAATCAACGACTGGTACGCCGCTTCCGCCTCGGTGTACTTACCTAGGTGCAACTGGCATTCAGCCGCGACGTATTTCGCGTCCGGTAGCAATCGATCTTTGGAGAACTTCTGTTCAAACGCGGCCGCATGTTTGCTGCCATCGTCAAACCGTTTCAGTTCCAACGCAGTAAACGCCGCGTTATAAAGCGCCTGCGGAGCGAGTTCATGCCGCGGATGCTCCAAGGTGATCTTCAGATACCGATCGATCGACTCCACCTTCCGATTGGCCAATTCGTTTAACGCATCAGCCTGGTCCATCTTCAGATTTACCAAATACGGGCTGTCTCCGGCTTTTGCCATCAGGCTGTTCGCCAGCTCGACAACCTCATGCGGTTCCTTCTGTTTCAAATGAACGCGGCATAACCAGTGTGCCGCTTCGGCAACATCCTTGCCGCCGAGTTCAATGGTCTTCCGTAGCCAGGTCGCCGCGTCAGCTAACTTGTCCGCCCGGTAAAAGCAGCGTCCCGCGGCGATGGAAGCGTCCGCCAGATAAGTTGAGTTTGGAAAGCTGGTCGCGACCCGTGCGTACAGCTGGCCGGCGTAAACGAACTTGTCTTGTTTCGCCGCACAGTCGGCCTGGCGAAAGACCGCATGATCCGCGGAAGCGAAGTCTGGCTTGGCGGCGACCTCGGAAAAAATGGCCTCCGCCGCGGCGAGTTGGCCGGTGTGGAATAGCGTCTCACCCTTGCGCATTCGCACTTCGGACACAAGCACGCTGTTGGGAAACTCCTGCACAAACGCGTCGTAAATGCTCCCAGCTTCCGGATACTGCTGTGACTCCTCGCGCATTACGCCGAGCGCATACATAGCGTCCGCGCGCAGCGACGATTTCTCCTGCTCATTGACCAGTCGCTGATAGGCTGCGATGGCTTCCGGCTTTCGGCCCAGAGCGTAGTTTGCTTCGCCGAGATAAAACAGCGCTTGGTCGACGGACTTGCCCTTAGCGAACTTCCCAAGGTGGGCCGTCAGGGTCTCGATGGCCTTGCCGTACATTTCCTGTTTTCCCTGGCGACCGAGCGAGAATTGGCACCAACCGAGATTGATCGACGCATCCTCGGCCAATTCGAATTTCTCATCCTTCGCGAGGATGGTCTGAAAATGCGCGGCGGCCTGGTCGAAATGCTTCAGTTGCAAATGGCACACGCCCGCATGATGCCGCGCCTTCGTGACGAACGGATCATTAGGGAACTGCTTCAGGAATTTTTCCCACTCATCCACTGCCGATTCAAAGGCGCCATTGTTTTGAAAGCTAGCGGCGTCCGAAATTTGGTTCAACGCTTCGGGAGGGGATTTGCCTTCCTGTTTTTCATTCGCCTTCTCTTGTGCCAGCACGGGTAAGCTGCACAGAACCAACAACCAGCAAAACCGCACGTAGTACGAACGAACACCAGGCGGCCGAGGTTTCATGGGTTCCTCTCTGTCCAAGAAGGAAATGTGACGACGAATGATTCCGCCGCGACAAAGTGCCGGCGATGAGCCAGGGCGTGGTGAGTGGTGTTGGGCTATAAAAAATGTACGTTGATTCGTCAATGGTGAATTCCACCTTGCCCAAGCAGCGAGATTTAATGTGTGGGTCCAATTGCCCAAAGGAAACCCGATCTCCCAGCAGGTTCGCACCAACATGCCAAGTTGCCTGAATTCCCATAACGGACTACGCTGCTCAATGGGAATGGAACACGTGGACAACGGGCTGCGGAAATGGCGGGTTCTGGGTGTTGTGTCCTCAGCGTCAGCTGGGAGTTTCACCAAGATATCTCTCTCATGAGTCTGCACGGTATCAAGAAGAAAGTCTTTCATCCGTGAATAGAACTCTTGTCACTGGTGGAGCGGGATTCATCGGCTCGCATCTTACCGAAGCATTGCTGGCGCGAGGAGATCAAGTCACCGTGATCGATGACGAGTCGACCGGGTCGGCTCGGCATCTGGATGCGGTGCGTACGCACGAGCGGTTTACTTTCGTCGCCGCGTCCGTTGCGGACGACGAAGTGATGGCGCGACTGACGGCGGAGGTCGATGAGGTTTACCATCTGGCCGCCGCCGTGGGCGTGGCTTTGATTGCGCGCAATCCGCTGGAAACGATCGAACGTAATATTTATCCGACGGAGCTGTTGTTTTCCTTGCTGCGCGAACGGTGGCGGAGCGGTGCAAAGCTGAAATGCTTCCTGGCCAGCACCAGCGAGGTTTATGGCAAGAATCCCAAACCGGTTTGGGACGAAGAGGACGATCTTGTGTTCGGCGCCACGACGCGGCCCCGCTGGTCTTATGGCGCCTCGAAGGCGATCGATGAGTTCTTGGCGCTAGCAAGTTGGCGCCAGTATGGATTGCCGATTGTCATCGGCCGCTTCTTTAACGTGGTCGGTCCGCGCCAGACGGGTGCGTATGGCATGGTTTTGCCCCGCTTCGTCGATGCGGCGCTGCAGGAACGACCGTTGACCGTTCACGACGATGGCCAGCAAGTACGCTGTTTCGCTCATGTTCGCGATGTCGTCGGGGCTGTGATCCGCTTGATGGAAACGGAAGCCGCATTGGGGCGGGTGTTTAACATTGGGAGCGATCAACCGGTCACTATCTTGGAGCTCGCTAAACAGGTCATTGCCGCGGCTGGATCCAGGTCGTCAATCCAGTTTGAAAGCTATGCGCAGGCTTATGATGATGACTTCGAGGACATTCGCCGACGCATTCCCGATTTGTCTCGTCTCAAAACGACCATTGGCTACAAGCCGCAATTGACCTTGGCGGATGTGATTCGCGAACTAGTCGAATTGCAGAAATAAGCGTGGTAGTTGCCATGTCGCGTTCTTCGGCCACTCATGTGATTCGGCTGCGAGGTCCGTGGGAATGTGAGATCGTCGCGGAGCTCGCCGACCCCCCCGCGCGGGAACTGTTGAACGAGAAAATAGAACTCGGTTCTGATTTCCGTAGGCTGGTTCGCTTTCGGCGTCGTTTCGGCCTTCCTACCGGATTGGAACCGGATGACCAAATCGACTTGGTGATCGAACGCGTAGATGCCAGCGGGCACGTCCGGCTGAACCAGGCACTGCTAGGCGAAATTGTCGCCGGTGAAAAGGCCGCCAGGTTTTCCCTCCGGGGTCGGCTGCAGCCTCGCAATCTGTTGTTGATCGAGTTTGTGTCACCAGGTGGTTCGGAGGAGCCAGGGCTCCCGTTAGCCGGACGGGAAGAGACACTCGGCGGTCTCGCGGGTGAAGTTCGGTTGGAGATCCTCTCGCATTCAGCGTGACCCACCGCGAGTCGTCGTTTAACCGCAAGCCGCAGGCGTGCGCGCTCTAGTGTGGCACGCCGCTCCGCGTCGTGAATTGCGGCGCGGAGCACCACGCCACACTGCGACAGCGCACGCCTGCGGCTTGCGGTTAAAAGACGACAGCCAACGAATGCGG
>CAZFLF010000197.1:0-9132 GCA_964519825.1 uncultured Pirellulaceae bacterium
CAATGCTGCACCGACATTCAGATTCGCTATGACTTGGCGGACGAATGGATGTTTTCGCGCGAAAGAGACAACTGGAGGAGTTTGGCCAGGTCGCGTCGTCGCGAGCGTGCGGAACGAGCGCCGCTGGACGCCCGCGCGATTCTGTTCGGCCGGCCGCTAATCGAGTTTCTGGCGACCGAGTCCTTTGCGGTCTTTCCGCGGCGCGAGGTGATTGCTCAAGCAGTGCGAGTGAAGTGGGCGGAAGCCAAGCGGGCACGAGCGTGCGGAGCAAACCGTGATGGCGATTCCACGGCGGTGACGACTCTGGTTTCGGGCAGCTCATTGATCGACGTGGAAGTCGACAGCGCAAGCGATGAAGACTTGGCCCCCAAGACCCGGCCGGGGCAAGAACGGTACGCGAGCCCTTTCTACGACACTCTCAAAGAGATCCATGCCCGGTGGCTCATGACGCCGCGCGAAGAATTGCGTGGCGAAATCCCGCGTGAAGTGTTGCTGGCCGAGCATGATCATCGCATGTGCGACATGCAACACCGCTGTGACCAATGGTCGCTAATGCAAGAGTGCCCGCGCGGTCTGGACGAAACGTCGCACGCCTTTCGATTCGGCGGATTCGGTACGCATGAGTTGGTGAAGTATTACGATCTCGTGCGGGAACTGCTGTGGTCTTGTTGGGACCAATTGACCGAATTGGCTCAATCCCCCAATCCGTCGCGGCGACCCGTGTCGCTCGCGCTGGGCGATTTCCTGACAACGGAGGTGCCGCGACTGGAGCAGTTCCGGGACCAATGGCTCGACACACCCGATCCGGAATTTGAATTCCAAACGCCACGTTCGATCATCGACCGTGAGCGGGCTCGCATTCCGGAAGCCGTTTCCGGGCACGATGCGATGATCGATCCCGATTGTCCCTGCTGCCAAATGCTGGCGGATTTGCCCGGCCCGATGTTCTGGCACCTCGACGGCAGCGGCATGGATTGGGAATATCCATTCGATATCTACCACAGGACTCGCGAAGAATGGGATGAGGAGCAGGGGCATAACGACGAATTCGACCGCCAGTTCTCCGCGGAACAAGCCGAACGGAAGCGGCTGGGAGTGGAGGACGCGTCGAGCGGTACAGACGAATCGAATGCAATCTGGTCTCGCAGCTATTCGGTCGCGGAAACACCCGATATGCCGCTGGGAATCCGGTTGTTCGGCATCGGCGGGCATCTCGCAGAACTGATCGTGGATCTGCGCGAACTGGGAAATGCCCAGCTAGTCATCGACCAACTCAACCGCGACTTCGGCAATCTCCGGGAAGTGCTAAGCGGCGCTGACGGCAAGTTGGCGTCAGCTCTTATCGATCCGGTGTTGACTCGTTTCACCGAAACGCTCGAACTCGTCGCCGTGTTGTGCTCGGACCTCGAACCGAAGTGCTCGGATTTGTCCCGTCAACTGCAAGGGTTCCTCGAGCCACCCAGTCGGGATACCTCCATAGAGTTGCCCGATAACGGACCCCCTTCAGGCTCGTGATCAATCAAACGTGCGGCACAGCATGCCGCCGTCGGTGAGGATGACATTGCCGGTGATGAACGCGCCGGCATCGCTGGCCAGTAGTAACGCCGGGCCGACGATGTCGGCGACTTGCCCCCAACGTTTGACTGCGGTTAGTTCCTGGAACTTCTTCTTTTGCTCGTCATTCAAGACACTCATTGGCAGGTCCGTGGCGATCGGGCCGGGAGCAATGGAGTTGACCGTGATCCCATGCGGGCCAAGTTCCAAAGCATGAGCTCGAGCCATCCCGAGCAGCGCCGCTTTGGTGGCCGAATAGCAGCCGCGGCCGGGATTCGAGGCGAGCGCCATGACCGACGACAGATGAATGATGCGGCCCCACTTCCGTTCGATCATCCCAGGCGTGAGCGCCCGAGCCAGTCGCATGCAACTCGTGAGATTCAGCTCGATAATGTTGTCCCAATCTTTGTCCTGGATTTCAACCAGGGGCTGGGGCCGGTTGCTGCCGGCATTGTTGACCAGAATATCGATCCGGCCCATGGTGCGCAGCGCCCACTGCGCAAGACCATCGACCTGTTTCCGATCGTTCATGTCCGCGACGTGATATTCCACCCGGACGTTGAGTCCGTCTTGGATTTCCGCCGTAGCTTTCTTCAGTTCGTCTTCGTGGCGTGCACTGATGGCGATGTTGGCGCCCGCTTCGGCCAAACCACGCGCGATCGCTTTACCAATACCTTTGCTACCGCCAGTAATCAGCGCCGCCCGGCCTGTCAGATCGAAAAGTTTGTTAAGCATAAGCTAGAGGTCAGAGGTTAGAGGTCAGAGGTTAGGAAAAAACACAAAAAGAACAGGAGAACTGTAATGGGCAATTATTTTCGGGTGGAAGATCTGACGGTTTATCAGAGACTTTGCGACCTCCACATTGAGGTTTGTCAAATTACACGGAATTGGCCGGACGAGGAACGGTATGAACTGGCTTCACAAATTCGTCGCTCGTCCAATAGTGCGCCGGCGAATTTAGCCGAGAAACACAATGATCGACACTCTCGCAATAAAATTGAAGGAGTCAATCGAGCACGGTGCGAATCACATGAAACCATTCACCACTTATACATTGCCTTGCGCAAGAAATACGTTCTCGCAGATTTATACGAATCACTCCGCAGTCGCTACGACGAGTGCATACGAATGTTAAATGGATTGGAACGCGCGCATGAACGGCGCCTCGATCCTGTTTCTCGCGTCTGGCCAGCCGATGGTAGTTCTTCTCTGCCTAACCTCTAACCTCTAACCTCTAACCTCTAACCTCTAACCTCTTTTACAACCAAGTCGCCCACTTCACGTGTGCCATAGCCCATTTTGCCGGCGGATTGGCTTTTCATTTTGGAGCCGGTCACGGCTTGAATCGCTTTCATGATGCGTTCTCCGGCGTGCGGGTAACCAGTGTGTTCGAGCAGCATGGCCATCGCGCCAATGGCGGCGATCGGGTTAATGACGTTCTGTCCCGTGTACTTCGGAGCACTCCCCCCCATCGGTTCGAACATGCTGACGCCGCCTGGGTCGGGATTAATGTTCCCACCGGCGGCGACGCCAAGTCCACCCTGAATCATTGCGCCCAAGTCCGTGATGATGTCGCCGAACATATTGGTGGTCACGATCACGTCGTAACTTTCCGGACTCTTTACCATCCACATGCAGCAGGCGTCGACATGGTTGTAGTCCGACGTGACGTCGGGAAACTCTTTGGCGACGTCTTGGAATGTACGCCACCAGAGATCGTGACCGTAGGTGAGCACGTTGGTCTTGGCGACCAGGGTCAGCTTCTTGCCCTTGGGATTGTTCCGTTTGCGGGTGAATTCGAATGCCCATCGGATGCAGCGCTCGCAGCCTTTGCGCGTGTAGACGGCGGACTGAGTCGCGACTTCATCCGGAGTCCCTTTTTTCAGGAAGCCGCCGATTCCGCAGTACATGTCTTCGGTGTTTTCGCGAACGACGACAAAGTCGATATCCGCTGGACCTTTGCCAGCCAGCGGGGTCTCGACCCCGGGATACAGCTTCACCGGCCGCAGATTGATGTATTGGTCGAGCTGGAACCGCAACTCCAACAGCAAGCCTTTTTCCAGAATTCCAGGTTTGACTTCGGGATGGCCGATGGCGCCGAGAAAGATCGCGTCATACTTGCGCAGCACTTGGACAGCTCCCTCGGGCAGCACTTCGCCGGTGCGCAAAAATCGCTGGCCGCCATAATCGAACGGCGTGGTTTCGTAGCGGATTCCTTCCAGCTTGGCTATGGCCTCGAGCACTTTGAGCGCTTCGGCGGTTACTTCCGGTCCGGTCCCATCCCCACCGATCACGGCGATTTTCAAAGTCTTGGCAGTACTCACTGATTGCGGTCCTAGGGGAGAGAGAATTTGGATTATCCGACGATTCAACACAGCCCGCGGGCGATGGTAACTGGAGTCGGAATCAAAGGCCGAATTCTAAAGGACCGTCCGCGATCTTGGGAGGGTGAGACATTCATTGTGGCCCGGTCGCTCCGCGACCGGAGGGCCGAAGCACGCTCATCTCTCACCCGAGAAAGCGGCGAGATCCGTGGTCGACGGAATTCGACCCCCGGGCTCGGTCAAGAAATGAACACGGCCCAGCGTCCGAGAGAACGCCGAGCCGTGGATGAAACTCGTCCAATCACCAATTCCGTGCACGCTATTTGGTTAGTGCTGCGCCCGGCTGGCTAGCTCCTGCGCCGGGCAGGTTGCCACCAGGCAAGCCTCCTGCGCCAGGTAGGCTTGGCATTCCCGGCATGCCGCCGGTGGTGTTGCTGGTGTCCTTGCTGTTTTTCGAACTCTTTTTGGAGCTCTTGGTGCTGTTGTTGTTCGGGGACGTGTTCTCGCCGGTGAATCCGGAGTTGCCGGGCATCCCCGCGCCCGTGATTCCAGGAGCGCCGGGTGCCCCACCAATTCCGCCAAAGCCGGGAATGCCGGGGGGACCATTGGCTCCGTCTCCGCCGAACCCGGGGGTTTGCGGCATGGACGCCTGAGCACCCGCGCCGGATCCGCTCGTCGCGCCAGAACTGCCGAATGCTCCAATTCCTGGTGCCATTGCTCCACCCCCGATGCTCGGCATGGCGGGCATCGCCGATCCCTTTTGCAGGACCGGTTTGCCACCGAACGATTTGCGTTCACCTGTGAATGCACCTGGCTGATGGAACCAAGGTTGATCGTACAGATTCATTTGGAACTCTTCGCCGTCCTCACCGTGCTTCAGCGTTACCGCCGGAGGTTCGATGGCGATGATCTGCAAACCGTCCGTTGAATCTCCGAGAGTCACGACGTTCAATTTGCCTTCGACCGACAAGAGTGCCTTCAAGCCTTCAACTTCGACAAACCCAATGAGGCGCAATGCCGGCATTTTTTTCTCTTTCTTCGGTTCCACGATCGGTTCCGGTTCGGTTTTGGGTTCGGGCTCCGGTTCCTTGGTTACTACGGGAATGACGACTTTGGGAGGCGCGAACAAGTCCCCCATCTCTGGAAACGGAGAAACAGGAGCCGGTGCAGCGGGGATCGCCACATTGGCTCCGTGTGGCGCACCGCTCGGCGGTGCAGGCTCAGCGGGCAGCGTCGACGAACCCGCGCCTGAGCCGGGAATTGTCGGCAAGGTGGCTGCCACGGCGGTCGCCCCAATGCCGACTGCCGCGGCCGTGGACGTCGAGACCGACCGAGAACAGCCGGTTGCGATGGCAATCGTGAGAGTCACTGCGAGAAGCCAATTGTTGGTCATGAATCACCTGCGGATGGGAGGATCGTGTAGGGGTGGCAGCGGTCGGTCCAGCCAAAGAAGTTCGGGACTTGGTCTCGTCTCACGACCGCAACGGTTCCAAGGAAAGTCTAGGTCAGGAATCTCGCGAACTTCTTTCCGGCGAAGTCCCCCATAACCCCACGCAGATTCCGCATTGTCGTTACTTCCGGACGTCGTAACCCGGCAGCGGAAGGCCTCCGTCGATGTCAAGCAGCGATGAGGGAACGATTCTGGCGATGACCACGACGATGGCCGGTTCTACCGCTTGGGCAGTTTTGACTGCTGTTGACGGCAAGCTACGTTTCCATGTCGTCCTACTCCGCAGTTGCCAAAAGTGAGCGTGAACATGGGTCGCAACATCAAACGTATTCTGCTCGTTGAACCGGAAGGAGTGTTGGCCGAGGTGACGGCATTCCGCCTCGAGCTGCTGGGTTACAGCGTGGAAACAGTGGGCACACCGGCCGAAGCCCTGAAGAAGATTCAATTGCTGGATCCGGACGTGATCATCACCGACCTGGTGCTCAAAGATGCCGACGCGACCGGCTTCATCGAGACATTGTCCAGCAATGAAGAGACGAGTGACATTCCCGTCATGGTGTTATCCATCGATGCCGATTTGGATCGCGTCGCCGCCGTCCACAAAGCCGGCGCGGCGGACTTCCTGCTCGTGCCGTTCCATCCGGAAGTTTTGGAAGTAAAGGTTGCCAATTTGGCGGCGCGGCCGCGCCGCACCAAAGAAGAGAAGGACAAGGAAAAGGCCGCTGCAGCCGAATAAGCGTCGAGACACAGTCTCGACTCCGTTCCCAACCCCGACGGGAAACAACGCAGGCAGGTACTATCGAGATCGAACCCAATAGCGAAGCACGACGACGGCGCGCCGCACGGCGTGCCGCAGGAGCCCAGGCATGGCAGGTCGACTCGGCGATATCCTCATCGCCCGCGGACAGATTACCGACGAACAATTGCAGGACGTGCTGGCCACGCAGGGCAGTCGCGGCATGCTTGGTGAGTCGCTCGTCACGCGTGGTCTGATCAATAACGAACAACTCGGTTCGGCGCTGGCTGCCCAGTTCGATGTTCCGTACACGGAAATTGCCAAAGAGACCGTCAATACTCAGGTCGTGCGATTACTTCCCGAACAGTTCGCGCGGCAACGTCTCATCACGCCGATCGGAGTCAAGAACGGTGTGATGACTCTGGCGATGGTCGCACCCGACGACATGGCGGCGATCTCCGAAGCGGAGCTCATTTCTGGTTACCGGGTCGAACCGGTCGTGGCCCTGCGCAAGGACGTGACCGGAGCGCTCGATAAGGGGTTTGACGAACGAATCGCCGCGCGGCAAACCGTCGTTGACATCAAGCTGCAGGAATTGGAGGAGGCCAAGGCGAAAGGCGCCACGCAGGTCGCCGTGGTCGCGGAAGACAAGGATGCGCCGGTTGTCAAGCTTGTGAAGTCCATCCTGATGGGCGCGGTGAACGCGGGAGCGAGCGACATCCATCTGGAACCGTACGTGCCGCAGATGCGAGTCCGGTACCGCGTCGATGGCGATCTCCAGCAGGTCATGACGATCCCGAATCAATCCGAGGCCACCGTGGTCAGCCGTATCAAAGTTATGGCCGACATGGACACGACCGAGACGCGCCGACCGCAGGATGGCAACCTGACCATCATCGACAACGGCGCTCGCGCCAGCTTCCGGGTGAGCACCATTCCGGTCGCCGCCGGCGGTGCTGCCGACCGTGAAAAAGTCGTGATGCGCGTGATCGACGAGCGGGAAAAGGTCTTCACGTTTGGCGCCCTCGGCATGCCGGAACGGGAAACCAAGATCGTCCAGGACCTGCTCGACAAGCCGCACGGCATGATCGTCATGACGGGTCCCACCGGTTCCGGAAAGACGACCACGATGTACACGATGCTGATGAATATCGATTCCAGCGTCATGAACATCTCGACCATCGAAGACCCGGTCGAATTCCGGCTGCAGGGGATCAACCAGGTGCATGCCAACCCCGAGCATGGCATGGGCTTCGGCAACGCATTGAAATACCTGATGCGTCAAGATCCAGATGTGATCATGGTGGGCGAAATCCGGGACCACGAAACCGCAGTCTCGGCGGTCCAAGCCGCACTCACCGGACACTTGCTGATCAGTACGCTTCACACCAACGATGCGATCGGAGCCGTCCCACGCCTCAATGACCTCGGTCTCGACTATTTCAAAATCGCCGGAGCGTTGCTCGGAGTGATTGCCCAACGATTGTTACGCGGGATTTGCAAACAGTGCCGTGAACCTTCGCAACCGAATGAGCACCTGCTCGAAAAATTGATCAAGGAACACCACGTCAAGCTGCCCCCGAACGCTCAATTCTTCAAGGGTAAGGGTTGTCCCAAGTGTCTGGAATCGGGCTACGTGGGACGGATTCCAATTTATGAAATCATGGTCGTTACGCCGGAGATGCAGCGAGCAATCGAGTCGGGGCTGCCGCATTCCAAGCTGCGCGAGTTCGCATTGGCCGACGGCATGATCGAACTGGCTGCGGCCGGCGTCGAACAAGCGCTGGCTGGCCGTACGTCCTTGGAAGAGGTTTACTTCAAACTGTCAGGGTAATGAATCATGACGAACTTCCCCGGAAACCCCGCGACAGAGCCAGTCGGACTACTGCAGAAACTGCAGAACATCCAAATAGGCGGCAAGAAATCCCTCGTGAAGATGAAGAAGCGCGACCTGATCTTCGTGCTGCGCAACGTCTGCATCTTGGTCGAAAACGGTCTCTCACTTCCCAAGGCATTCGAGACGCTGGTCAAGGAGAAAGCATTACAGAAATACTCCAGCATGCTGTACACGATCAAGTCACGGGTCGAGAGTGGAGACTCGTTCAGCGATGCGCTGTCGCAGTACCCGGACACCTTCACCGACATCATGATCAGCCAGATTCGAATTGGCGAGAAAAGCGGCACCATTCCGCAGACACTCGGCCGACTCATGCATCAGCTGGAACACGCCGACAATTTGAAGGGCCTGATCATCAAAAAGATGACCTACCCGTGTTTGTTGGTCACTGCCGGCTCTGGTGCATTGACCTTCATGTTGTTGTATGTCGTACCGACGTTTGAGAGTGTTTATAAGGACTCGGGCGCGCAACTGCCCGCCATTACCCAGTTCCTGATCTTTGCCGGAAGGTTTGGAACCTCGTATGGCTGGACCATTCTGCTCGGACTGATCGCACTGGTATTTAGCACGATCTACATTCGCAAGAACCCCAAGGGACTTCTGTGGATGGACACTTGGCTCCTCAAGGTGCCAATGCTCGGCCAGTTTTTCCGGAACATCGCCGTGTTGCAGTTCGTCGAGGTCCTCGGCAACCTGATGGATGCGGGCTTCACGGTCGTCGAAGCCTTGAGAGCTTGTTCGCACGCCGTTGGGAACCGCAAAATCCGCCGCACCATCTCGCAGATGCAAGAAGCACTGACCCGCGGTGAGCGATTCAGCGATGAACTGGCTCGCCATAGCGACCTCTTTCCGCCCGTTGTGAACCAACTGGTGATCGTCGGCGAGAAGACCGGAACACTGCCGAAGACCACGGTCCACATTCGAGCGCACTTGCGCCGCGAGGTCGAAACGTACACCAACGTGATGCTCGGCACGATCGAACCGGTCATGACCATCGGCCTGGCTGCGGCCATCGGTACGATCCTGCTCGCGATTTATTTACCGATGTTCGACATGATCAACGCCATGAACGGTGGGGGCAAACATTAAGGTCTTTCGTTGTTGCAGGACAGGCACCTTGCCTCGTCCTTACCTGAATTTTGGTTGTGATAGCAGTCGGTTGAGTGGGTAT
>CAZFLF010000198.1:0-9129 GCA_964519825.1 uncultured Pirellulaceae bacterium
CGCTTCCAGCTTTTGCGTGCCAAGTCCGGCGTACCGCAACCCTTCGAAATTGCATTTTGGGCAGCAGGCCGGCGCGATGATTTCGTAGTCGCAATAGTGACAAATGGCCTTTTCGCCGGTGCGATGATGCGTCAAGGCGAGGTCGCAGTCCGGACATCGCGCGACGTATCCGCAGGCCGGACATTGGATACTGGTCGAGAATCCCCGTCGGTTCAGCAGCAAGATGATCTGGCCGTTGTCGCGTAACGCCTCCACCATCGCCAAGTGCAACTGTCGGCTAATAGCACCGCGGCTCGACCGGCTCTGGAACTCGTGGCGCAAATCAATTACGCCGACATGCGGCAATGGTCGATCCAGGATTCGACGCGGCAGTTCGACGAGTCGATACCGGCCGTCCTGGGCGGCTTGCCAGCTCTCCAACGACGGCGTGGCGGATCCGAGGACGACCGGAATGTGTTCCATCCGTGCCCGTGCCAATGCGACATCGCGCGCGTGATAGCGCGGCACGGAGTCCTGCTTGAACGAGGCGTCGTGCTCCTCGTCGAGCACGATCAGACCCAGGTGTGGAGTCGGAGCGAACACGGCGCTGCGAGCGCCGACGACGACCTGGACTTCACCCCCTGCAATCTGTCGCCATTGCGCGTGACGCTCCACCGCACTGAGATGGCTGTGCAACACAGCTACTTTGTCGAACCGCGCTCGGAATCGCCCGACGGTTTGCGGCGTAAGGCTGATTTCAGGGACCAGCACAATCGCTTGTCGGCGGAAGGAGACGACCTCTTCGATCGATCGCATGTACAGTTCGGTCTTACCGCTGCCGGTAACTCCATGCACGAGGACGGTCTCGTGGCATCCGGCGAAGAGTGCCGCACGAATCGCCTCGAGAGCTGGTACCTGGTCGGCATTGAGTACCAGATGCTGATCGCGGTGGATCGGCACTTGCGCGGCCTCGGGTTGCATCACTCGACAGCGTTCCACATGAATCAGCCCCTTTTGCTCGAGCGCATGGATTGGCGCCAGCCCACACCCCGATCGCTTCGCGAGCTCTTGCGATGTGAGCGGCTGGGGTGATGCGGCGAGTTGCCGGAGTGCTTGGTCCTGCTTTGGCGGCAGCTTCAGTTGTGTGAGCCGCGCAATCACGTTGTTGGGTACGCTGAGAAAATCGACCTCGCGCGTGCCGGCTTGCGCTCGCACTCCGGCCGGGACGACCCCTTCGAGCACCTGCCCCCACGGGCACAAATAGTAGTCCGCCATCCATTCGGTCACCCGCAGCATTGACGCCGACAAGAGGGGTCGCGAGTCCAACACCGAGACGATGTCCTTCAAGCGATGCCGAACCAGTTCCGGCCGGGGCGTCGTCGCATCCGATAGCCGCACGGCATAGCCAATCACACTCCGGTTGCCGCGACCCAGCGGCACGCGCACACGGCGACCCGTTTCGACTTGCTCTCGCAAGTTATCGGGAACCGAATAGTCATACGGACCGTATGGCGTTTCGGGTAGAACGACCGTCACGACCAGACGGTCTGCCGCTGCGTCGAGCTCCCAGGGTTCGGGAGTGGTGTCGAACAGCGATTTCTGATGTTTTGACATGATCCAAGATCATTTCCGCCTTGGCGGAGCATTCGTTGGTGGCCGCCACAGCGATCGGGCGTTACGATAGCAAACCGCCGCTGCGACACGTAGCGTGCCAATTCGGCGAGAGCACGAAATCACCACGTCTTTTCCACACGAATAACGATGCGATTGGGAGTTTTCGGCGGTTCCTTTGATCCGGTGCATTACGGTCATCTGTTGCTGGCCGAAATGTGTCGCGAACAATGCCGGTTGGACGAAGTCTGGTTCGTTCCTGCCGCAATGCCTCCGCACAAACAACATCGCGAAATCACTCCCGCCAAGCTGCGCGTGGAAATGTTGCAGCTGGCGATCGGCGGCACTCCGGGATTCCTGGCCTCGACAATCGAAGTTGAACGGGGTGGCGTGAGCTACACCGTCGACACGTTGGCGGAGATTCAGCAACAACACCCGCTTGCTCAGTTGTTCTTGTTGATGGGCGCGGATTCTCTGCACGACTTGCCAACGTGGCGCGAACCGCGTCGGATTTGCGAGCTGGCCATTCCAATTGTGGTCCGCCGCGCTGGCTCTCCGATTCCCGACCTGGCGGTCCTGAAACCACTCATGACCGTGGAACGGCTGGAAGAAGCGAACGGCAACCAGGTGGCGATGCCGATTATCGACTTGAGCAGCTCCGAGATGCGCCGACGCGTTGCGGCAGGCCAAAGCATCCGCTTCCGCACACCCCGGGCGGTCGAAAAATTCATTGAGACGCAGGGACTCTATCGCATGCCCTAACGGACTACGAATTGATAGCTCTGAGCAGTCCGCAGATCGGTTTGGGTGGCCGGAATACGAATTGACCCGGTTAGGCTTCGTCTTCGGCGTGAAACCGCGAGTCGCCCGAGTTGATCCGAGCGATGCGCTCGGGAGCGGCGTGGCCGTGAGGACGCACTTCGCCAAGCGATCGAAACTGGGTCGACTCTGGATCAAAGGCGAATACCTCGCCCGATTTGATGTCGTAGACCCAGGCGTGCAGCTTTAGTTGGCTCTGCGCGAGTGCCACGGCGACTGCGGGATGTGTTTGCAGATTCTCGATCTGAACGAGCACGTTTTCTTCGATTGTGGCGTCCAACAACGGTTCGCCCGAGAGGTGCCCGTACTTCGAACGGACGATACGCCGCGTTGTCTCGGCCAGCCGCAGCCAGCCTGCGACGGCCGGCATCTCCGCCACATATTCCGGATGCAGCAGTCCCTTCATCGCCCCACAATGCGAATGACCGCAAACCACGATGTCCGTCACCTTCAGGCCGTCGACCGCGAACTCAATCGTTGCAGATTCTCCTCCCGTCGATGCGTTAAACGCCGGGATAATGTTCCCCGCGTTGCGCAATACGAATAGGTCACCAGGATCTGTGTGCGTGATCAGGTTGGGATCGATCCGGGAATCGGAACAGGTGATAAACAGCGTTTCTGGTACCTGCCGCGCCGCCAGCCGCTCAAACAACTCACGTTGGGTGCGAAACACCTTTGAGCGAAAATGGTGGACTCCAGCCACAAGTTCCTGGATTGGCATTCGCGGGCTCCTGTCATAAGGTCATTGTACAAGGGCATCGCAGATTACAATGACAAGGGCGCGACAAACGGGTCTGCCGACCAATTGGCGCCATTCACAATCCCCACATCCCACCCGCCTAGAAAATGCTCTCCGGCATCACCATCACCTGCTTCGCGGCGAGTTACGCCATCACCCTGGTGCTGGAAGTCTCTCGTTTGGTTTTTCAGGCCACGATTCGGAACGTGGTCATGATCGCCTTCGCCGCCGCAGGGTTGTTTGCCCACACGGTGTTCCTGATCGTTCACGCCCGAGCGGAGATGGCGGGCGGAATGCTGCTGCCGCTGTCGAGTTGGCATGACTTCTGTCTGTTGGCCGCATGGGTGCTTGTCGCCGCATATCTCGGATTGACTCTGCGTAAACCACAGTTGTCGGTGGGTGTGTTCGTCCTGCCGCTGGCATTGGCATTGGTCGGTGTCGCCCGTTTGCTCCGCGATGCACCGCCGTTTTCAGCGAACGAAGCGATGAGCCTTTGGCGGCTTATTCACGGGTCGGCGTTGTTGCTTGGCACGGTAGGTGTCGCGCTCGGCTTCGCTACCGGGGTGATGTACCTGATTCAGTCCTATCGTCTCAAGCACAAGCTCCCTCCGAATCCGCGATTTAAGTTGCCGAGCCTCGAGTGGCTGCAGCGATTCAACGTCGAGTCGCTGTTCATATCGACCGCCGCGCTCGCCGTAGGTCTGATCTCCGGCGTCGTCCTAAATCTAATTAATCGCCGTCAGTCCGGGGGAATCTCCTGGACCGATCCGGTGGTGCTGTCGTCGGGTGTCTTGTTCTTATGGCTGCTGGCGGTAGTGATATTCGAATGGGTGTACAAGCCGGCACGCGCCGGACGCAAAGTCGCCTATCTCACGGTGGCGAGCTTCGTGTTCTTGGCACTGGTGTTGTACTTCGTGTTGTTCTTCGCGCACGCCACGAAGCCGGCGAACGTTGCCGGTCGCATGCGCGGGAAGGGGGTCGGGAGTCTTTTTCGACGCGATATCGACTCGTTGAACCGCAAGCCGCAGGCGAGCGCGTTTGGGCGCAGTCGATCTCTGTTCAAAGCGCTCGCCTGCGGCTTGCGGTTAAACGAGTCAGTAACCGGAGGCCGGCGATGAAACTACAAGTGATCGGCTGCAGCCATCACACGTCGTCGATCGAGATGCGCGAGCGGTTAGCGTTCTCGCCCGATCAGGCCCGCCTGGCGATGCAGCGGTTGCGATCTCTGTTTCCCGAGTGCGAAACGGTCGTGCTCTCGACTTGCAATCGGGTCGAACTCTATTTCGCCGCGGAATCGGCCGAACGCTGCCCAACGCATGTCCAGGTCGTCGAGTTCCTGGCCACCTTTCACGGGTTGACCCCCGAGGCAGTCTTCGACGACCTGTTCGAACGGAATGGCGAAGACGCCGTGCGGCACCTGTTCACGGTGGCCGCGAGCCTCGACAGCATGGTCCTCGGCGAAGCCCAAATCCTATCTCAGGTGAAGCAGGCCTATGACCAGGCTACCGTTGGAGAGGCCACCGGGCCGCTCACGCACGCCGCATTCCAAGCCGCGATCCGTGTAGCCAAGCGCGTCGCGCATGAAACGGCCATCAACCAACGGCGCGTGAGCATTCCCAGTGTCGCCGTCGCCGACTTTGCCCGAGAAATCTTCGAACGATTCGACGACAAACAGGTCGTCGTAATCGGCGCGGGAGAAATGGGCGAAGAGACGGTGCAGTACCTGATCGACGAAGGGGCGCAGCACATCACGATTGTGAACCGCAGCAGGGAACGGGCCGAGGACCTAGCGTCGCGGCTCGGCGGACAAGTCGCGGCGTGGGAGGAATTGCATCGATTGCTGATTTCCGCGGACCTGGTCGTCAGCACGACCGGTGCGGCGGAACCGATCATCCGCCTGGACGAATTCCGACGCATCGACAGCGAACGAGGGCAGCGTCCTTTATTCGTGCTCGACCTGGCCGTACCGCGCGACTTCGACCCAGCTATCGGTAAACTGCTCGGAGTGTATTTGTATTCCATCGATGACCTGCAAAAGACCTGTGAAGCCAATCGCCAATCCCGTGAACGGGAATGGCCCAAAGCCGAACGGATCATTGACGAAGAGACGGCGCGGTTCATGGCGGAGCTGAGTCATCGATCCACCGGACCGACGATCCGGCGACTGCGCGAACGCGCCGGTGAAATGAAAGACGACGAGTTGAAACGATTATTGAATAAGCTAGGAGACCTGGACGAGCGAACGCGGCAAGAAATCACGCGCGCGTTCGATCGACTGGTGAACAAGCTGCTCCATCCACCGCTAGAATCCCTGCGCGATGAAGCGGAACGGGGCACGCACCACGGCCTGCTCGATGCACTCAAGCGGCTGTGGAAGATTCACGATCGCGACTAATCGCTTTTCGTGGCCGCGTCTCTCCAAGACGCGCGGCCCTTGCATCGGAGACAAGGCTTACTTCTTGGGTGCGCGTCTCGGAGAGACGCGACCACTAGTATCGGGCGAGATCTTTTTCAGAGAGATCGGGACGGACGCGGCGAATAATCTCCTGTCCCTTAAGCGTCATCATGCGCAGATCACTTCCGATGGCGATGAATTGCATGCCTTGCTTGGCCCGTTCGAGTGCCGATTCGGGGTCCATCGCATGAATGCCCGTGGGGGTGCCGACCTTCTTGCCGGCTTGCACGACGCGTTGAATCATTTCTTCATGTTCGGCGGCAGACGGAAATGTTCCGTCCGGTTCGCGCATTTGGAACCGCAGATCGTTGGGTCCGATGAAGATCGCGTCGCAGCCGGGCAGGCTGTAAATCGCCTCGGCGTTCTTCACGCCACGTGGGCTCTCCGTCTGCAACACGACCAGTATGTTGTCGTTCGCTTGCTCGTAGTATTCTCCGGCCGCGGCGGCGAAGTTCATGGAGTGCATGCCGCCGCCAACACTGCGGTTACCCTCAGGAGGGTATTTGGCAGCTGCAATGGCCAACTTCGCCTGTTCGACCGTATCGACCATCGGAACGACAATGCCCCAAGCGCCGGCGTCGAGTACTCGTTTGATGTAATGATGCGAACCTTCGGGGACGCGCGCCAGCGGCACGCAACCGCCGTCCGCAACCGCCGCGAAAATCATCGCCGCTTGCGACCAGTCGATCGCCGAATGCTCAATGTCGAGCGTGAGCCAATCGAAGCCCATTCGTGCCAGGACGCGCGTCGCGTACAAGTCCCCCAGTGTCAGCCAAGTGCCGAAGGACGGTTGACCGGAACGCAGCTTCTGCTTGACGGGATTGATTCTCATCGCCGGAACACTCGCGTGAGGATAGCCCGCCACGGCGGACGTCACCGTGAAGTCCCTGTGGCATAGGCCGGGCCTGAAGTGTTCCAAAGCCAGTGATAGCCCGCAAGCCCCCGGCCTCGTCAGGCGTTGCACAACGGCAACTTGTGGGTGAATATGGAGTCGTCAACAGATATCGGGAATGGAATCTGTTCATTTTGGGAGTTGATCCGTATGTCACCAGGCAGGTCGATTTTCTGTTATTCGCTCGCAATTTGTCTTGTGCAATTTGCGATGGCACCGCAACTCGGCTTCGCACAATCGGCGTCGCAGTTTGAAGCCGTCCGCAAAAAAATGGTGGAAGAATCTGTGAAAGGCGTGGGAGTGCACGATGAGCGGGTTCTGCGCGCGATGATGGCGACGCTGCGACACGAGTTCGTCGATGCGAAGTATCGCAGTCAGGCTTATCACGACATGGCTTTGCCGATCGGCAGCCACCAGACCATCTCGTCGCCGTTCATCGTTGCGTACATGACTCAATCACTCGACCCGCAGCCAACCGATAAGGTCTTAGAGATCGGCACCGGCAGCGGATATCAGGCAGCCGTACTCAGTCCGCTCGTGAAACAGGTGTACTCCATCGAGATCGTCGAATTGTTGGGACTCAAAGCGGAACGGACGCTGAACCGATTGAAGTACAGCAACGTCTTCGTGAAAGTCGGCGACGGCTTTCTGGGCTGGCCCGAACACGCCCCGTTCAACAAGATCATTGTCACCTGTTCTCCCGAAAAACCGCCGCAGCCCCTGATCGATCAACTCGTCGAAGGAGGGCTGATGGTGATTCCAGTCGGCGAGCGCTATCAGCAGACGCTGTATTTGATGCGCAAGAAGGACGGAAAACTTACCGCCGAAGCATTGCAGCCAACGCTCTTCGTCCCCATGACCGGTGCGGCCGAAGCGAATCGGAAAGTCAAACCCGATCCAAAAAAACCGCGGGCCGTGAACGGTGATTTCGAGGAACCGCTGGGGGCCGACGGATTCATTTCCGGTTGGTATTACCATCGGCAGGCGGAATGGATCGCCGATCCCAAGGCGCCGGTCGGGCAGCATTTTGCCACCTGTACGAATGCGGACCCAGGCCGCACTTCACACATGCTTCAAGGGATCGCGATCGACGGACGCGAAGTGCCAGAAATCGATCTCTCCACTTGGGTGAGTTATGAAAACGCGCAGTATCCGCAGACCGCCGATGCGTTTCCGTCCGTAGGAATCACGTTCTACGATGAGGATCGGCGAGATTTGGGACACAATTGGCTCGGTCCCTTCCGCGGCTCAGCAGAGTGGACGAAAGTCGAGAAACGCTTCAGAGTGTCGCCGCGCACCCGGGAAGGAATTCTCCGCGTTGGCCTGTTTGGTGCGACCGGCAAGATCTCGTTTGATGATGTGCGGATAACCCCCGTCAGGAAACCATGACCGAAACAACCTCGCAGGAGGGTCATCACTCTGAAGCGGACAAGTTCCCAGCCGCGGCCAGCGAGCCGACACCCGGTTTTTGGAGGGAGTTCGGCTCATTTTTGGTGCACAGTCCGGCGTGGTGGCTGACCCCGTTGATCATTATGCTCGTTCTGTTGGGGTTGGCCGTGACCTTGATTCCCGCGGAAGCGTTGCCGTTCATTTACACCTTGTGGTAGCAAATGGGTTTGTCGTTGCCCTTACTCCGATTCCTGGCCCGCGAGCATCGCCGGCAGCCGTTCGTGGGTTCGGTTATCACACTGGGCCGCCAATGCGTTTATGCGACCTTCGAGCAAGTCACTGGCATGCTGCGAGAAGAAGGGATCGAACCATGCGAACTCGCTGCTGGCACTCCACGGACCACCAACATTCCTCAATGGCGAGGCACCCCCAACGAACAGTTCACCAGTGATGTGGTTTTTTTCCGCCTGCTGGGGCTAACCGATGTGAAGGCCCTCGATTACTCCGGCTTCGAAGGTGCGGAACTCGTCGCGGATTTGAATTTGCCCGTGCCGACTGAGTGGCATGACCAATGCAATTTGATCGTCGACAGCGGCACGCTGGAACACGTGTTTCATCTGCCGCAAGCGTTGGCGAGCATCGGCCGCATGCTCAAGATCGGCGGACGCATCGTACATCTATCGCCTGCGAACAATTATCTCAATCACGGTTTCTATCAGTTCAGCCCAACGCTATACGCTGACTTCTACCGTGCTAACGCGTTCGACAACGTCCATGTGTTTGTGGGCGAGGAACGAGACTATCGTCGGCATTCCGCGCCGCTCGCCGTCTACGAAATTGAGCAGCAGCCCGATTTGATGATGTCACAGCGCCGGCTGCTCACGCTGGCGGTGGCGCGCAAGACGCCTGCTTCGACAGTCGATCAAGTGCCACTGCAGGGCTTCTACGCCAATCTCTTGAAGCAGTCCGACTCATCCGAAAACAAATTGGCGGCAACAACCTGGCCGCAGCGATTGAAACGGCTGATTCCCACGTCACTCAAGACGCTAGTTCGCCGCCTGGTGCCGGGCTTCGATCCCTATCACCGGCCATGGCGACTGCAGCGGTGGGGAAAGCTGAAAGGAAAATAACTGGCGATTCGTGACGCTGGTACTAGTGCATTGTCAATAGTGGAATGAGGGATGGCATTCGGGAGGGCGAGGCCACTGCTGCAAACATCATTTGTTCTTACGCTTGGCCGCCCTG
>CAZFLF010000199.1:0-9119 GCA_964519825.1 uncultured Pirellulaceae bacterium
ATACCCACTCAACCGACTGCTATCACAACCAAAATTCAGGTAAGGACGAGGCAAGAGTGCCCATCCTACGACGTTGAACTTGGACAGGTTCTAAGCATTGAATCAAGGACGCACGGACTTCTCGGCCACGTGAATTTGCGTAGAGGAAACTTGAAGAATCCTCAAATCCGCTAGCTCATTTCTCAGACTCTTATCATCTGGTTGGCGCCGCACGCACCATTCGAACTGTTCGATTGCTTCCGGGTAATGATGTTGCTTCGTCAGCAAACGTGCCAGCGTTCGCCGGCTGTCGAAATCCAGCGGCGCGAGCCCGACAGCATTGCGCTGGCAGTGCAGAGCCTTGTCATTGTCGCCAAGCCAAGTGAAAGTTTCCTGCGCCCGCCGCCAATGACTCGCGGCTTCTCGCGACGACTTGGTCTGGGCGTCCTGTTGTAAACGGTTAGCCAAACGTAGCCCGACAAACCGCGCTTCTTGAATGCGTCCCTTAGCTTGATAGTGTTGAAAGAGCTGTTCCGAGGTCTGAGTGTCAGGCTCGAATGACGATACGAATAATTCGCACGGAATCTGGTCTGCTAGTGAGTTAATCATCACCTGCCGAATTTCCGGATCCCGTTGAAACGCCCTTTTCCAATGTTGAAATGCCACTGGCAGGTTTCCGGCGAGGGCAGCCTCCTTACCAAGTGTGAATAACACCTGGCCACTATGGGGGCGCACTCGTGCCGCCTGATCGATATAAGCGTATTTTGTTGATTCCCGTGGACTGTCCAGAAAACTAAGTTCTGCCAATTGAATGTATCCAATCCCTTGGAGCGGCGACAATTGAACCGCCCTCCGACTATGAGTCTGGGCCAGTTCAAGTAAATGTCGGCTGTCACCGATTGCAACATCCAGCCAAGCGTCTTGGGACGCTTTGGAGGGGAACGCGGAAGCCAAAGCCGCATCACGGATCTGCGACAAATCCATCGAGTTCTCGGCGGACCGCTGTCTTAACTCAAACTGTTTCAGATAGACGGCCGCTAACCTCAGGTGAGCCCGTGCGTTTTGCGGGCTGTGGCGCACCAAGGCAACTAAATGGCGCTCCATCGCGTCCAGTCTCTCAGTCTCTTGAATGGAATTCTGAGGTACCGCTCCATTCCGCACGATGGAGTGCTTTAGATAGGCATCCCAATCGAGTGCACCGAGCGCCGGCCCAAGAAGATTTTTCGCCATCACGGTCGTTGTTAGCAGCAACGCCAGCGTCAGCGCCAAACAAGCCCATCGAGGGAGCAAAGAATAGCGAGCGGTATCTGGGTGACTTGACTCGGTCTCCTGGGCTGAAGCGTTGTGTGCCTTTCGTGATAGTTGATAGAGCCGGCATGTGCAGGCGAGTTGGGCAATGGTCATAACCATGCAACCCGGAATGTACCACACAAAATCTGCGATCGAGTGAATGACGCTTGCCAGAAGACTCGGAGCGATTCCGCAGACGCAACTAACCAACATTGCAGCGGATGATGCCGAACCGTTGCGCGCCTCGTAAGATTTGGACAGCATTGTCAGGGCACGCAAGCACCAAAAAAAGCTGATTGCGATTCCCGTAAGCACCAACGCTAGCCCACATACTCCCGCCTCGAGCAATAACGGAAGATAGCCGCTTTCTCCGTGCGTGAATTCGGCGTTGTAGAATTCTTTCATATAAATGGGATAGACTTCGCTGTGGCTGCCGATACCAGTTCCCAACAGCGGGAACTTCTCAATTCCATCGAACAATGCATTCCACAACGCGACTCGGCCGTGTGATAGTTCCTGCAACGATGAGGCGCGGAACACAGAGTGGATCTCATAGAATAAAGAATCATAACCGAAGAGTACCATCGCCATGAAATCGATTGCTGCCACGGTCAACAGAATGGCGGTTGTCCGGCGATTGATCAGTGACTTCCACCGCATCATGCTCACCCAAATGACGAGTGCTATGCCCATCGTCAGCACGCCGCCGCGCGACAGCGTCAAGAGACCTGCCAGCGCGATCAAGACAAGCCCGATCAAAACCAAAGACTGCAATGCCATCCCGGTGGAATGTCGATGTCCTATTCGCTTCCTGAACTTGTTGAACGATTTGGACTGCTTTGATCCCGAGTCTGTTTGCCAGGAATGCCACAACCACCATAAAGTGGGCCCTAAACCCAAGCTAAGGAAATGGGCGAAGTGATTCTGATTCTGAAACGCACCACGCACGATCTCGGAGGTGCTACGTGATGGATGCGTGTAAACCCACAGGAACTTGCCATTGCTAAAGAAAAATTGAGTCAGTCCGAGCAATGCCATGAGCATGGCGGCAGCGGCCACCACTCGCAACAGCAGGCCAATATCCTCGACCTTCGCAAGTCGCTGGACAAGCAAGAGAAAGAACAGGACATAGGCCACGTAGATCGATAGTGAACTCCGCGTTGCGTCCACGGTCAGTGAGAGGGTGGACCATTCACCGAAGTGCAGGTTCGTGGCGCTCCCCGTGACCCACAATGGCAACAATTCGCCGATACTGGGAGAGAGCCACAAGAGCAATGATTGCGGTAGCGGCGTCAACTGCAGTATCACTAACGCGGCGCCGAGCATTAGCAGCCATTCGACCCCCGACCACCTCCAACGTGCCTGACCAATCAATACCTGTTTTGCCAAATAGCACACGGCGGTGAGACAGGCGAGCAGGACGAATACAAACTGACCAACAGGTCCACGCCCTCCCATGAAAAGAGGGGCCACTAGCAACATTCCGGCCAAGCCAACGTCTACGGTCTGCGTCAAGTAATGAACGGCAGAGGGAACCACGACCGAACGAGCGATTCGGGACGACGCTCCTCGGCGTTCCTTAGTGACTGCTTGCATGACGGTTGCACACGGTTTTCGAGATGGCCGCAAATCTTCCCCAGGGCCGATTCCAATGAGTGCTTAATTCACGTAGACCCTACTTGATGAGTGGCCTGCATGGTGTGCGAAAAGTATCAGAGCTGCTGAAATCAGGAAATATCAAAGGTCACCGCGGGGTCGCCGTCCCTTTAACCTGCAGGCAGAGCACGCCAGAACATCCCACGAACTTGCCAGATTATTCCAGTCGGAGCATCTGGTGCTGAAGGGAAGCCGGTATTCACACGCATGGCTTAGATGGTTGGGTGACCAAGTCACCAATCAGGCAGCAATTCTGCGTGTCAACTCGGGTGCTGTTGGGGGATCTTGGGCGATATTTGACGAAAGACCATCTCCGACCGGGCCCGGCCGCAGTGTCGGCAGAAGCAACAAATACCACGCGCAAAGCGTCAAGCCACTCGCAATCAATACCACTGCAAACGATAGTGACCAATGGGCCACGGGCCTGGACGACCAACTAACAAGTCCCAGCACGATCGTTACGAGTGTGCCCAAGGAGTAGCGCCACACGGCGTGCGGCGTCCCAAGCCTGATTCCGTGCCCGAGGCGAAGTGCGACGAGCAATACGACAGCGTTCAGCCATTGAATGACCGTGACCGCCCCCATCAGTCCATTCATTTGTGCCCCGAGCAAGCGGCACACGATCACCAATGCCGCGCCGAACACCAGACTGATTGCGAACGGAATTCGGGTATCACGCAAGGCGTGAAAGATGCTCGTGGAATACGTGGTTAGCACCAGGGCCGGCAGCGCTAGAAATGCGATTCGAGAGAGGTGCGCTATTTCTTGCACTTGGGTCGAGCCTAGATTTCCTCGTTGGAACAAGAGTGCAACCACGGGTCCGGCGGCCCCGAGGATGAAGACGACAATGGGCACGGTGGCCAGCACGACCATGCTCAATGTGGACGACAAGAATGGCATGGCGCTGTGATCGGCCTGTTCGTGGACCAGTCGACTGACTTTGGGGAACACCGCCATCGTCAGCACGGCGCTGAGCAAGCCCAACGGCAGCTCGACAAGTTTGTATGCGTAACTAAAACAGGCAATGCCACCTTCAACATGGGATGCGAAAGCCCTTGCAATGACCGGAATGAACACGGTCAAACCCACGGCACCGAACGCCTGGATATAGCGTCGAACATAGTCACCTTGGAGGTGATGGAATCGCAGTATTTCCTTCCACCCGCCGCGGAGTGTCTTCGTCCAGCCGCATTCAAGGCACTGAGCCGCAAGCCGAATACCAGCAGCCAACACGACTGCTGCGCTCAACCACAGGGACGCATTGTGCGCGGGAATGGCCAGAATCGCGACAATTACCGCACTATTGAAGACCACCGTCGAAAACGCGGGCGATAGGACGCGTTCTCGCGCCTGGAGCAGCGCCGAAATCACGGCGGTGAGCGCGCAGCATGGCAAGGCCGCGGCAACAATCCGCATCACGGCCATTCCTGAGTCGAGCGCTGCTCCTTCCAATCCCGGGGCGAGGACAGAGACGAACGATCGCGAGAAAGCTGCGATGATCAACGCCGCGAGCACGGAAACGGCCCCCACCGCGGTGAGCAATTGGCAGGCCATTTGGTTCGCGGCAGCCACTCCCGCCGACGCGCTGAGGCGGTGATATTCGGGGATTAATACGGCGCTGACGGCCCCGCCAATGAATATCGCATTCAGCAAGTCTGGCAGCGAAATGGCGAGCATGGCGATGTCTGCATCGCGCGTGAGTCCGTAGCGCGCTGCCAATGCTAACTCACGCAGCAAACCGGTTATACGCCCCGCCAGCATACCAACCGCAATCAACAATGCGACGGTAGAAAGATGACGGCCGACTACCATGGCACGCTCGCACTTCGGCGCGGGCGAGAATCCTTGCCGCGACGCTGAATGGCAAATGCCAATCCGCCTAGAACAATTGTGGGTGTGTTCGTAAGCATCGTCGAGTATCCGCAGGCTCCCATCATCAGAGTCAGCATAACGGACAGAGTGATATAGACGTGTTGTCGGCTCTTGTCGCGGAGAAACAAGCTCCATGCGATCCCCGCGAAGGGCATACTAAAGAGTCCAAGTAGGAAGACGTCGAATCCGGTCAAGCCAGGCAGATGCTCTTCGAGCACTTGACCATAGCCGTGGTACAGTACCTGAACCATATCACCGTCGTAATAGTCGTGCAGTTTGTCCGTAAAGGTGAACAACTGCACCGAAGCCAAGTAAAGGATGGGCAACATGCCCGGAAACGCAGAAAGGCGAAGACGAACACCGGGTTGGTCGCCACGAAAACTGCACAGGCCGACGACAAGCCACAAGAAGATCGTTGCGAATCCGACCATGAACGTTCCACTCGATACCGTGAGTAGCGGTAAGGCAAGAAAGTTATGAAGCATCACTCGTCGCGTCGTCATGCGTCCTTGACTCCAGTACAAATGGGCACGCATCAGCAAGGCTGAGCCGACAAATGCCGAACACAATCTCCCGTTCATAAAACAGCCCAACAGGAAGATGAATCCGGTCACGACAAGTTCGTGCTGATGCAGGCGGGTGTGGAAACAAATGACTGCCGTGCGATTGATGATGAGGGCGGTGATGGCCATGCATAGTCCGCATTGCAAGCCAAACGTTTGTGGTTGCGTGAGAGATGTGAATTCCGCCAGCAACAAAGACGGCATGGCAACCCCAGTGCGGATGCCCCATGGAGACAGGAGGATCTCGTCCCAGGTCTTTTGGAAATACAGATACGGATCCAATTGTCCGAGGAATTCCTGCACCGAGGGCCAAATGACGAATTTGACAGTCCCTTGCATGGAAGCGAATATGTATAAGACGCTCGCGACGAGGAATATTCGCCCGCAAAACGGGGCGCGATGCGTGCGATAAATACTCGGCAAAGAATTCGGACGCACGACAGGTTTGGCTGCCGGGACTCGGCGACGAGGTGTGGCGCTCGGTGGATTGGGGGATTGGAGTAGGCTCATGGCAACAGCAATGAATCGCTTAGTTCGTCCCTCGGATCGCAATCACGGCCAGGAAAGTTTGTAGAGCGATACGGCAATCGAGGCCAAAGCCACAATGCCGCACGTACTCCAAATCGTGGCGCATCGTTTCGTCGATGGTCATCGAACTCCGGCCATTCGCCTGGGATAATCCCGAGATTCCTGGACGAACCGACGCGCGGAGGGCTCGTTGTTCTGCTGTCCAGCATTCCAACTCGAAGCCCGCGTAGGGTCGCGGACCAAGCAGGCTCATCTCGCCGTACAGAACATTGACGAGTTGAGGTAACTCATCCAAGCTTGTTCTTCGCAGAACGCGCCCGACGGTCGTGATCCGAGGATCATTAGTCAAGGTGAAGGCCGGGCCCGATCGGCTAGCGCCCTCGCACATGGTGCGAAACTTCAAAATGATGAATGGCTTCTCACCCAACCCCAGCCGTTTCTGACGATAGAAGACCGGTCCTTGAGATGTGAGCTTAATCGCGGCGGCAATGAACAGCAGAAGCGGAGAGAGCAAGATCAGCAGGGTCGCTGACACGACGACATCGAGACAGCGCTTGAGTGGATAACTCGCAACGCGCTGGCCGGTCGGCGACTCGGTAATCGCCAGCGTGGTGAATTCAATGGTAGCCATGGAGTGAACCCTGTCGTGTCTGTGAATTCGTCACGCCGCCCGTGAGACTTCGGCCATGGTTGGCGGCAGCTTCGCGATGCCGATTTCAGCTAAGGTTGGCGCGTGGTCGAAGCACTGATCGATGAAAATCCGGTGCCAGAGTTCCAATGCAATGAGTGCCCGGATTCGACGTGTATGGTTGGCTTTTCCCGCCAAGTGCTCATCGACGATGGTGGAAACGCGGAGCGGATCGAATAGACCGCGTTCTTTTGCTCGGGGGCTAAGGAGCGTCTCACGCACCAATGGCAGAAGCGCCGCCTTGAACCATTCGCCAACTGGCACCGTGAACATCTGCTTAGGCCGGTACACAATGTTGCGCGGGAGGACGCGCTCGGCCGCACGCTTCAAGATGGACTTGGTTTCACTATCCCGTAGTTTCAGCGCACCGGGAATGCGAAAAGCCAATTCAACCAGGCGGTAGTCCAAAAATGGGGACCGAGTCTCCAGACCGACAGCCATGGACATCTTGTCAGGTTTTACCAAGTTATTGCCCGGCAGAAGCACCTTGACGTCCAGGCCAAGCATTTGGTTGATGGGGTCCTGGTGGCGGAATTCATCGAGGTGCGTATCCGCAAAGGCAACGGCATCGGGATCGCCGATCCGGCGGTGTGTCGAATCGGTGTAGAGAGATCTCTTGGCTGAGTCATCGAAGATGCTGTTGGCCTGGATATAATCGCGGGCGAAATCGCGCGGCGAACCCGCAGAGGGCTGGGACGCGAGGAAACGGCGGTGGTGGTCGTACCCCGCGAATAGCTCATCCCCCCCATCGCCGGTGAGTACAACCTTGACGTGTCGGCGGGCCATTTGGCTGACCCAGTAAGTTGGCAAGAACGATGCGTCGCCGTGTGGCTGGTCGTTGTGGTAGACAGATAGCGGCCAAGTTGACGCCAAATCGGGCTGGACGATCTCCGCAGTGTGTTCGGCACCGCACAGCGCGGCGACTTGCTCGGCGAACGAGGAGTCGTCGAAGTCAGCATGTTCAACGCCAATACAAAATGTGCGTACCTTTTGTGTCGATTGCTCGCTCATGCAACGCACCACCAGCGAGCTGTCGATACCACCCGAGAGGAAAGCTCCGAGCGGCACGTCCGACCGAAGCCGAATCCGGACTGCATCGCTCAGCGTGTCCAGAATCTCGTCCTGCCACGCGGATTCCGAGCGGTTTTCCGGGGCTACATCGAGCCGCCAGTAGGCCCGCTCCTGGAGTCCGGCCGCGTCAACCCGGAGCAGGTGTCCTGGTTGTAAATGCCTAACACCCTGAAAAATCGTCAGCGGCGGCGGGACGTAGTTATAGGTCAAGTAGGCATCCAGCGCCCGCAAGTCGGGCACCGGAGAAACGCCCATCGCAAAGAACGCCTTGATCTCGGATGCAAACAATAGCCGCCGGCCATCGTCATGGAGGTACAGCGGCTTCTTGCCGAGACGGTCACGATAGAGGAGCAATTGGCGGTGGCGCCGATCAAGAATCGCAATGGCAAACATTCCATTGAGTTGTTTAACGAAATCTTCACCGTCCCGTTCATAGAGGCGGAGGATGACCTCGGTGTCGCAGGTCGTGCGGCACCCCAGACCTCGCGCCAGCTCGACATAGTTGTAAATTTCGCCATTTTGCACGACGGCGATCTGTCCGTCGTCGGAGAACATCGGCTGATGGCCCCCTCCGAGATCGAGAATGGAGAGTCGTCGGTTGCCGATCAGGATTCCATCGACTTCGTATGTGCCCTGATCGTCCGGACCCCGATGCGCGATCCGCTGGCACGCGGCGTCCGCTACGGCTTCACCGAAGGGCCTGGCATCCCGATCGAATCCACCAATGATTCCGCACATGCGGCCTTGTACTCCCTAGGCTGCCTTGGCTTTGCCGGAAACAACTTGGCGGACACATTGCTGGAACTGTTGCCGATCTCGTTCGACCTCAAACGGGGATCGTTGCCTAAGCCTGACACGGGCGGCATCGAGTTTCGCCAACTCTGCAGGCAGATCGACTTTGGAGAGTAAGTCGGCCAAATCTTTGGCGTTTTGATGAAACGCTCGGGAAAGAATCACTGCGGTACTTTCCAGGCGAACGTACTCCCCCAAGACCAACTCGCCCGGCACCATCCCGCCGCCCAGCGTGGCGATTCCTCCCACGCCAAAGCTTTTGCCTAGCCGGTTGCAAACTTCGGCCGCCTCGTCCGCAATTCCTGTCGCCACGACCTCAAAGAGGAAATTCAATCCGAGGTCAATACACAAGTCGTTCAGACCGACGTGAATCTCGGCGACTCCGTCGATGCGGAGGATGTGGTCCAGATCGAGCACTGCCGAATAGGTTTCGACGAGTGGCACGACCGGAACGCGGCCGCGCACCATCCGACAGAAAGTTTCGACGTCCTCTGCGGAGCGAAACATGGGAAGCATCAGCAAGTCGGCGCCCGCCTCAATGCAATAGTCGACTTCCGAGGCAGTACCTGCGTGTAATGGATTGGTGCGAACTAGTAGTTCGCTTTTCGACAGCACGGCCTTCACAGCCGCAATATTCTCGCACCGATGCTGTGAAATGACGGTGTTTTTGCCCCCTTGGC
>CAZFLF010000200.1:0-9106 GCA_964519825.1 uncultured Pirellulaceae bacterium
GACCCGCTCCAAGAGTTTCATCAGCTCGCTAGCGCCGCGCTCGGAAGCCCGAGAAAACCCCCGCAGATCGCAGAACAGGACGCTAATCTCGGCCTCACGCGGAGCGAATGCCTGGGTGGGATCATCAAGTCCCACGCGATCCAGCACAATTGGCGAAATGAACTGGGCGAATGCGGCCTGCCGTCGCTCCAAGCGGCGCAGTTCCCGCAAGCGACCGACGGTGTCCGACACCAGTTCCGTGAATTTGACGTCGTCCTGCAGGTCCGTGAAATCGTGCGGACGTGCGTGACGCGACGGGCCAGCGTTTCCCGCGACATACACGCACCACCCGTGGTTGGCCGCGTATCGCAGCGGAGTGCAGAATGCCCACGTGACCGCTTCGGCCTGCGTGTAGCCCGTTTCATCGGTCGACGGCGACCACACATGAGCCGTGCTCGCTGCGCTCCGCACCGTTTGGCGAATTAACCGTTCACTCGGCGTAATCGGCGTCTTGAAATCACCCGACTGGTCCCAGTGCAACACCTTGATCGCCGTGGTGGAACTGCTCGCATCGAATGAGGCCACGGCGGCGAACGTTGCTTGTGGGATCCCCGCCAGCAACAAGCTCACAAGCTTCGCGCATAACTCCTCATCCGACATTTCGCCGCCAATTATCTCCGGGAGGCGGCTCAACACCTCGATGCGCTGTGCTGCGTCTCGAAATGTTGAACGATGCAGGTCGTCCAAAGTGAATGTATGCTCGGCGGCGGGGACCGGCGAATCATTCGAGATCGAAACCGTTTCGTCCACGAGCGAGAACGTCGTGCCACCAATCACGAAGTGTTGGCCCGGACTCAGCGAACAGCGGTCACACGCCACTCCCGCGAAGAACAAAGGATTACGAGTCTCGCTCAGTCGCGACACCGTGAGCGTCCCGTTGGACCAAGTCAGTTCGGCGTGGCGCCGGGAAATATGTTCATCCCACGGTACACTCCAATTCGCAGTACGTCCGAGCACGACCGGCACCAGCGCGATGAGCTTCTTGCGCCAGCGTTGACCGGGCCGCGGACCTTGTGCAATCAGGTCTGCCATAGGGGTATGCGAAATTCAAAGGACGGAATGCGACGAATTATCCGCGGTCTATACCGCGCACGGCCATTCCGAAAATTGTGGACTTCAGTTCAACGCAACGGCTGCCAGAACAACCCGAAGGGGACTCAACCCGGCACGGCCGCACACGGTAAATGCAAAAAGCCAGCATACCGATGTCCGGCGGGTTTGCCATGCTGAGATCGGCTAGCGACGTGGCCGTGGGTGTGGAACTCGAGGCGGTACGGCGTGGATGCCCATGAAGAGGCCTGCGGCCGGTGCATTCTATGTCGAGACGCTGCCTACGCTACCGAATCGGACACGCGAGCCGCGTGTCGCCACGGACGGCTTGGCCCGCCTACCACATCCACTCGAAGCCCATGAAGCCACCGTGATAGAAGACGTGGCCATCGTCGTCCAGTTCTTGCACAGTTCGCGCTGTGTTGAACGGATTCGACGTATTGAAGTTATCCGGGGCGAGTGCGACCCCGTCGAGATACAAGGCGCTGTAACCGGCGCGAATCGTACAGTTCGGATTGATACGGTAAATGAAGATTACATTGGCTTCACCGACGACCGCGATATCGTTGTTAGTGGAAGTCTCACTCAAGTCGGCCGATGTGCCGGCGCCAGTGGTCGAACCGAACACACGCGTATTCTGTTTTCCATGGTTGCCATAGACACCCGCCTTGCCGTCGAAGCCGACCGAGATCCCCGGCACGATATTGGCCCACAAGTCGAAACCCGATTGATATCCAACCAAGCTGTTGTGAGCGCGAACATCCGTACTAGACTGGCCCGCAGGCGCGGTGCCGAGACCGACGACGACATTCCGGCCCAGTGTGAAGAAATTGAGGTCGTCCACCAGGTAGACATACCGCACACCCGACCGATACGAACCCTGTAACCGGCAGTTGGGACCGGTCCAATACTTGCGCACATTCAGTTCAAAATTGTCGATGGTGGACGAGGAACGTATCGAGTGGAATCGAGCCTGATCCGATTCGTCGAAGGGGAGGCCAACGCCAATCAGAGCACCAAAGTTGCTGAACGGGGAGAATAGCTCGTCTCCCACCGGGGAAGTCACCGATGCATTTGCCGACCAACTGAACATTCCGAAATAGGTGAACTCCAAGCTGATTCCGGGCAATATCTGGAGCGCCGAGTTGAAACGCATGCCGGGCTGGAAGTCGTAGTTCAAGTTGTCCGACGACAGGATCGTCGGCCCAAACCGTGTGAACGCAGTGAATGGGACAGAATCGGAGACTTCATCGCGAGTCCAATACAGCCCCTCAACAGCCATGTCGTACCACCGCGGAGCACACGCGCCCCCTTCAGCATAGGGGAGCAACCGCCGCAGAAATCCTGCTAAGACCCCATCGCGATGGCCGGCACAGTATTCACAGCCATTGCCCCCACAATGGGGACAGCCGGCTCCGCCATCCATACCCATACCCATATCGTAGCCCGACATCGATCCCGAATATTCGGACGTCGTCGGGTCAGGCATCATTGGATCAGGCATCATTGGATCAGGCATCATTGGATCAGGCATCATCGGATCAGGCATCAACCCGGGGGATGGTTCCGGAGGTCCGTAGAAAGCTGCCGGATACACCGACGACGCGGCATTCGGCTGCGCACCGTAGCCTGCGGGTGCGAACATCGTCCCCGATTGGGGCATGAATTGTGGATTCAGCCTAGATTGGCTGGTGGCTCGCGAGCCTTGCTGAACAAATAAAGGCTGCGGAGTGAAGGTCCGATAGGACTGGGCAGTCACCGGTGCGGGGGCTGTCGCCGCGTCGGACAACGTGATGCGTCCGCTCTGTGCCTGGACTGTCGCTCCAGCCAGCGATAGCACCAATGCGATCGATCGAATAATTCCGCGCGTCGACCGAAGTGAAACATCGATTTCCCGCCTGCGGAAAACCTGTTTCAAATTCGAGCGACCAGTGTTTAACATCCCCCTCAACATTCTCATCGGAGTCTCTCCGCGATGGGACAGTTCGTAGTGCCGCGGTCCTGGAACACGGAAACACGCTCTGATCGTAGTGATCGTTGGTGCTTCCGCTGCCGACGCGCAACCAATGCCCGTCATCTTTGCCGCCCGGCGCAATACGTACAGTCACTTCGATCCGCACCGCCGGGATACTCTCGTTAATCGGCAGAGTCGGACCGGAAGTCCTGTGTTTCCGGCAAATCTCTCCCATTTGCCGCCTGCGGAGGGGGAAACTGGATCGCGGCGAGGAGGGCTGAGTAAATTACGCAGGCTACCGCGAGATATCAGGGAACTGCTTGCGAACGAACGGGTTCGTTGCGAGAATCAAGTCGATCATAGGCTCGCCCGCGCGGGTGGATGAACGCGCGATTCTTTTCGCAGGACGTGATGTCGCACTGTCGGCAGCGGGAAAGTACCGTTCATGGCCAAGGTTAAGACTGTTGAATCGTCGACGGAATTCCAGTCACTGGTGGAAAAGAGTGGTTTGCTTGCCGGTGACAAGCTTGAAGCTGCCCGTCAAATCTGCGGAGCGTCGGACGATCCGAAGGTCGCCGCCCGTCAATTATTGAAAGACGGACTGCTGAGCACTTGGCAGGCAAACCAGTTGCTTGGCGGATATTTCGCACTGGTCACGGGGAACTACAACCTGCTGGACCAGATTGGCAAAGGAGAGTTGGGGCGCGTTTACCTTGCTGAACATGCCCGGATGGGGCACAAAGTCGCATTGAAGGTGCTGGCGAGCAAGAGCGCGACTGATCCGAAAATGGTTGAGCGCTTTCTGGCGGAGGCCCGTGCCGCGAGTGCGTTCGAACATCGCAACGTCTTGCGCGTGCTGGATGTCGCTAGCGATCAGGATCGGCCCTTTGTCGTTACTGAATTCGTATCGGGGGGCGATCTGCAACAGCGGGTGGACAAGACGGGACCTCTTGTGCCTCGTGACGCCGCCGACTTTGTCGCTCAAACTGCCGACGGGATGGCCTACGTTCACGGCAAGGGCGTGCTGCATCGGGACCTGAAACCGGCCAATTTGCTCGTCGACGACAAAGGGGTCGTGAAGATCCTTGATGTCGGTGTCGGTCAACTCCGGCAGGCAGGCAAACCAACTAATGAGAGCACCGGTGAACTTCTGTTGAGTGCGCTGGGTTACATGTCCCCCGAGCAGGTTCGAGGAAAGGACTTGGACGCACGCTCCGACATTTACGCCTTGGGCGGCACCTTGTATTTCGTCCTCACCGGCCGAGTTCCCTTTACGGCTAGCAGCAACGAAGAGCGGGACGTCATTCGCCAGACCAAACGGCCTGTCCCCATCTCTAGTCTCAAACCCGGAATTCCCGCCGAGTTGGCCAGCCTATGCGATCAAATGATGGCCTTGAAGTCGGTCGATCGACCGGCCTCCATGGAAGAGGTCGCTCAACGGCTGCGCCGATTCTTGCAGGAAGAAGTCGACAGAGCGCAGGCCAAGCCAACCGAGTCGAAGTCGTCCGACACAGTCGTTAAAATCGACGCGGGTTCCGTCCCGCTTTCCGACGCGATCGGTGTCGCAGTCACGAATCTGGCGATCGACAAGGACGCGACTATCGACAAGGACACGGCGAAGGTCACCGAGACAGCTGCCAAATCACCAGAGCAAACCGCCGCCGCTAGTGAGGCCGTCAAGATTACCGTCGGAGGCGCGGAGGCCGATCCTAGTCCGGCAGCCGTTGTTCCCTCCGGCTTCAAAATCCAGAAGAAAAAGAAGGCAGCGATCGCCGAATCCGCCGGCTCGACCACCGAAGCCGATTCGGCGCTGACCGATCTGGGAAAAAAGGCCCAACGTCAGCGAATCATTCTGATCGCGTCGGCGGCCGCTTCGCTGTTGATCATTGTATTTAGCGTAGGGGCGATGATGCTGTCGTCCGGTGGTGATGACTCGCCGCAAGTCGCTCAGAATGACAACGCCAAGCAGCCTGCCGCTGGGAATGCGGACGCGACGCAAGCAGTGACGGACGCGCCGGGAGGCTTGGATCCGACTGAACTTGAGAATACCCCCGCTCCCGAAACGACCCCAGATCCGCTGGCTGCGGCAACCGTGGCTGCCTCCCCGCCGGCAGCGAGCGCCCCGCCCGCAACTCCTGTGATCCCGTCGAATTCGGCACCGCCGGCTGCTGCGGTCGTAGCCCCGGCGGCGACTGCACCCGCCACACCAGCCCCGATGCCATCCGGCGTTCCCAGTCCGGCTCCCGCGACGATACCGGCACCGGCGACTACCTCGGCGTCCGCGACTACTCCGGCTCCGACGGCCGTAGTTCCGGCCCCCACGGCTCAACCTGTGACGCCAGCGACAATTCCTCCAGCAGAAACTAAGAAAGTCGAGCCGAAGCCGGATGCGCCGAAAGGTGCGCCGAACAAGGATGACCCGAAAAAGGAAGAGCCGAAAAAGGCGGACGCACCGATGCCACCCCCCGCGAAGCCCGGCAAAACATTTGAGATTGCAGCGGCGGTCGACTTACCGCGACTGCCGTCGGCGGACAGTTCCGCCCCGGCGGAAGCTCCCGCAAAAGTCTTGGGTAAGATTAACATTGATCCGAAGGAAACCTGCTTCCTCGCCATGTACGGCGGTGAAAAGGCGATGAAAGGCCGCAACCAATTGAGTCTGCGCAATGCCCAGGGTGGCACGGCGTCGCGCGACTGGGAGGTCATGCAAAAGGACGCGACGGGCACCGAAACATTGATCGCCACGCTGGCCTTGCCCGCGCAGGAACTCAAGTTCGAATGGACGCCTGACGGACTGAAGAATCCCAATGCGTCGGCACTGCGCAATTGCGCGATCAAAATCACTGCCGGGTCGGAGAAACCGCAATTCATGGCGCTGCGCACCGCTACGAAGTCAGCACCGATCGCAATTGAGAATCTCGAAAGATCGACGCTCGCGGCCAAATTCAGTCTGGACGCAGTACCGGACGGGTCAGCGCTCCGGCTTGAGCCATCGGTCGCGAACCAAAAGATCGTGTTTGATGCCGGTGGACCGGATATTACCAAAGGGGAGCAATGGATTTTTTTTGGTGAGAGCAAAGAACTGGCTCCGCTGGCGTTGAAGCTCGACACTTCCGTGACCGGAAAAGGAATTCAAATCACGGCGCTCCCATTTGTCCTGATACCGAACGAAAAACCGCAAAAGCTGACCCCCGCGCTCCGCAAAAAAATCTCTGTGGTCGACCTCCAGAAACAGGCGACGAACCTCGCCGGTGAACTGGACAGGGGGAAGAAAATGACGAAGGAAGATCAAGCGAAATTCCAGAACGACATCAATCTCCTCGACTTGCGCCGCAGTGAACTCGACAAACTCATCCATCGGTTGCAGAAGCTTGACGAGTTGGTCCAACAACTCAACGGTAGTGGCAAGATTCATTTCCGAGTCTTCTACGACGCCGGTGAGACCCAAGTCGATCTGGTAAAGACCGACGACAACGCGCCGCCAGCTGGCAAATGAACGGATTTCCCTGCGGCCATGCCTCCGGTTCGGTGACTCGGAGAACGGGCCAGCCTGATCCCACCAGTTTTGGATTGCCTGTGTTTGCCTGACTTATGAAAGGACGCTCGGCTATGACGGATGCCAGTCGCAACACAATCCGCAGCCATGAATCGGTGGTCGACGTTGCCACGATCAGTTTGAAGGAGTCGCTGGCGGCATTATTCAGTCGCTGGCAGGCGGCCGTCGAGCGCAAAAACGAGGACTCGGAACACGTGCATCAGCTTCGCGTGGCCTCGCGCCGAGCGACGGCGGCGCTGCAACTGTTCTCGGAGTTCCTGCCCCGTCGTAAGACGGAGCGACTGTTGCGCGAATTGGATGCTTTACGCAAGTCCGCCGGACCGGCTCGTGATTGCGACGTTTTCGCCGAACGTCGCGCTGCGGATGTGTCCGACGAAGAAGCGAGCCCGTTTGCGGAGCACCTGCGGAATCAGCGGTCGGACGCCCAGCGTACGTTGGTGGAGCATTACGAGAAGTGCGATCGTGGTGAGAAGTTGGAGCGACAGGCCACGGATTTGCTGGGCGCTTTGCGACCGCGCGGACATCGATCTAAGGTGAGGATCGTTCAGTTTGGCGATTGGGCGCCGCGACAATTGCGATCGGCCGTGCGTGAGTTCTTTGCCGACGCGGAAGTCGACACTGGGTGCCTGGATCGCCTGCATCAATTCCGCATCCGTGCGAAACAATTCCGGTACAGTTTTGAATTGCTGCAACCGGCGCTCCCCGGCGACCGCTTCAAGGAGGCCCACTCCGGGTTGAAGAAACTGTCGCAACGGCTTGGTGAGATCAATGACCGTGCCACGGCGGTCGAGTCCCTCACGCGCTGGCTAAGCGCCGACTTCGGCAAAAAGTTCCGCCGGGTCCTGCGTCGCTGGCGAAAGGACGAACGACGAGCATTGCGACGTGCGATTTCCGAATTCGCCGACTGGTGGACCACTCGTCGACAACGGCGTCTGCGACGGCGTCTTAAAAATGCGGCGCGGATCGACAGCCGCGCCACGGTGACTGAGTAGCCGAGCCATACACGCACGGTCGTGGGGTGAGAAAGCTTTGCGGCAAGAAGTGTGGCGCGACGCTCCGCGTCGCAATTCACGACGCGGAGCGTCGTGCCACACTCATCGCCAGCTCAGGCGGCTTGGTCCTTGGCGGGGCGACCTTTGCTCATTTTCTCTTTCAAGTAGTCAATCGCCTTCCGCAGCTGCGGGTCGTCGATGGGCTGTTTCGGGGGGGAAGTCGGTGATTCCGCTGCGGCTTTCTGTCCGCGTCCCAGATCTCGATCGCGACGGGCTAGCCCTACCTTTTCCAGCTCTTCATCCGACAGCTTGACTTCGAATCCAGGATTGGGACTGACACCCCATTCTTCACTTTCGGGTGCGTCCTTACGGCGGTGGATGTTTTTGCCGCTGGGACGCCAGTAACTGGCAGTTGTCAGTTTTAAGGCGCTGCGCCCCCCTTCGATTTCCAAGAGATTCTGCACCGTCCCCTTTCCCCAAGATCGTTCACCAACAACGACGACCCGCTGGTGATCTTGCAGACACGCCGCCACGATTTCGCTGGCACTTGCCGAGTATTTGTTGATCAGCACGGTAACCGGCAACGTTCGCGGAATCACCATCGGAGGCGTGGCATCGTAGACACTTCGGTCCCGGCCGTCGCGACCACGCGTGCTAACGATCCGTCCGCGGTCGAGCAGCAAGTCGCAAGTTTCCACGGCGGCGTCAAGCAGCCCTCCGGCATTGGTCCGCAGATCGAGGATCACGCCATCAAAGGGGCAGTCGCCGTCGCCGCCCAATGCCGCCCTAATCTCCGCTGCGCTATGTTGGCCGAACGTCGTAAGCCGCAGGAAACCGATGCGTGGCTCCTCCTGCAAATGGAAGTCCCACGATCCATCCTCGTTACGCACGTCTCCCAACAACGAATCGACCTTGATCACGTCGCGCGCGACAACCAGTTCAATTTCGTCTTTCGAGCCGGCATGGCGCACTCGGAGCGTGACGGTGGTCCCAGGCTTGCCACGCATTTTCGGTATGCAGTCTTGCCGTTTGAGTCCGATGGTACTGACGCCGTCGATGGCCAGAATCGCATCTCCCGCCCGCAGGCCTGCCTTGTAACCCGGCGAGCCAACCAACGGGCTGAGGACGATGATCGGTTTGTCGTCCGCTTCCTTTTCAACCTCAATGCCGACGCCGCCGAACTCTTGGTCGAGCAGCTGTTCCATCTGCTGAAAGCCTTGTGGACCAATGTATTGTGAGTATTGGTCCAGACCCGAGGCCATCCCTTCCATCGCGCTCTCAAACAGCTGGCGCGGTTGTACTTTCTCGACGTACAGGTCCTCGATTAGCTTCATCGCTTCGCCGATTTGCGAGGCAAAACGAATCCGCTCGGCCTTTAAATGGCAGACAAGCGCTAGGATGGCGGTCGTCAAAATGATCAAGATGTTGCGCGGAGGCATGCGCGAACATCGTAACCGAGGCGGACTCGCACCAGTAGGGCAGACGGCAACATCCGTTTGTAGGACGGGCACCTTGCCC
>CAZFLF010000201.1:0-9099 GCA_964519825.1 uncultured Pirellulaceae bacterium
TCGGTTCGTCCCAGAGAATGCGGGCGACGTAGACGCTGTTGTCGGCTCCGTATTTATTGTCGGGAGGAATGACGATCTTAGGCGGATTGGTCTGCATCCATTCGGCGACCGTGACCCACGTCTCGCGGTCGCTGACTTCGGTCACGCCGAAGTTGCCCAGGCGGGCCCCACGTTCAGGGACGAGCACTCGTTCCGTGCGGCGGATGACACGAAGCGTTTCCGGGTCGACTTGCGCGATGAACAACGGGGCGCGGTGGCGGAAGACGTGGTCGTTGTGCGCGCCCTTGCGGGTGTAAACCAGGAACACGCCGCGGCTGTGCGTGACCCAATGTTGCTGCGTGTTGTAGTTGCCCAAGTCCGTGCCATCGTCCCATCGCCACGGTTGCGGTTCGCCGAAGTGCAGCCCGTCGTCGCTGGTGGCAACATGGCCGGCTTGATCGTTGCGAAGTGTGAGGAAATAGCGGTTGCGGAACTTCGTGAGTGACGGCTCGTACAGTCCGCGCTCGATGTCCACCGTGTGTTCGCTCCCCTGCAAGATGACCGATAGCTTCGTGCCGTCGAAACGGCAGCGGAGCACGGTGACTCGATAGTTCTTCTGCTGTTGGCTCTTGAAGTAGATCGGCAACAGGATGTCGCCATTCGGCAGATCGACGCGCTGCACGCAGCCGGCTCCGGAGTTGTAGAACTTCATTGCGTCCGGCATGGTGAGCGTAGTCCAGTTGGACCAGGTGCGTTGCCGCGGATCGTAAACTGAATAGCTGGTGTCTCGCTGGCGATCGGGAATGACCTTCTCGTTGCGATATCGCACCGTCTGGCCGATGCCCAGCAACTTGCCGCTGGCGGCGTGCCACTTGGGCCAGAAATCGCAGGTGGCGATGATCGATCCGTCCGGCTCGATGCGGCGACCGAGCGTCGTGCCGTGCTCGACCGGCTCGGACCATGACTTGCCCAGATCGTCAGTCCGCATTTCATTGAGTGCGAAGAAAACGTCGCTGCCGGTCAGTTGCAGCTTCTGCATCGTGAGTACGACCGAAGGCGTCTGCCCGGGCACAATTCCCGCGCGCGGATGCACCCAACATGTCGCGCCGTCATAACCGCAGTGGATTGTATCGAGCTGAATGCGATAGCCGGGTGCGTCGTCGCCGCGTGCTGCTATCCCGACGACAGCAAACGCGAAAGTGCCAACAAACAGCGCTACGGTTCGGTTGATCGTACGGTGCATCGCTTTTTTTGCCTTTCTAGTCACTAAGTTTCGGCAAGCTGCGGCCGAGGAAATCAGCGACGATTTTGATGCGCGTTTCGTCGAAGAAACTCTCGCCGCCGTGAGCTGCACCGTGCACCACGACGAATTCCACCGGACGTCCGACTTTCTCGTAGACACCCTGCAATTCGTGCGATTGATTGATCGGTGCTTGTGGGTCCTGGTCGCCGTGTAACAGCAGCAGAGGAGAATCGCGCGCGTCGACGTGAAACACAGGGCTCGCCAGCCTGGCGAGTTCGGATTTTTCTTGCGGCTGTCCGCCCAGCAGCAGTTCCAGCGCCGGTACGCGTACTTTCAGGCCGTGGGGAGTGCTTTGCGACAAGATCGAGGTCAAATTCGACATGCCATAAAAACTGACGATCGCCTGGACATCGGATGACGTGCCGGTATGTTCGCCCCAGGTACCTTCCAGGAACGTGTCGCCGTTGGTCACGCCGACCAGTGCGGCAAGATGACCTCCTGCGGACGCTCCGGCCACGGCAAAACGCCGCCCATCAAATCCAAAGTCGCCAGCCTTCGCCCGCAAGTATCGGATGGCTGCCTTCAGGTCGTGAACCTGGGCAGGGAACGGTGCGACCGGCGTGAGCCGATAATCCACGCTTGCCACCGCGTAGCCACGAGTGACGAGTGAACGCAATGGCATACTGCTCTTGGAGCCGGAACGCCAGGCACCTCCATGCACCCATACGATCAACGCCGGATTGTCCGAATTCGGAGGCAGGTAAAGATCGAGCTTTAGCGAATGCTCACCGACCCTCGCATACTCGATTTCGCGCTGCACACCTGGCTGCTCAGCTCGTGCTTCTGCGGCGGCAACGAGCATCAAGAGCCACGGAACTATGTGCTGCAGCAAGTAGACAGGAAGCCAGCTGCTCGGTGACGCGACGGAGATTCCATTTTGCCTGGTCACCCCGCAACGAGTTCGGTTCCCCGCGGACAACATTTCAATTCTCCTGGCCTGTCGCGTTCGACCGGGGTGAACTGGCCGGATTCCATTCCCGCGCTGTAGTCGACCGGCCATTCATAGACACACATCAGAGCGAAGCGCACACCGTGATAGATCCTGTCCGTCAAGTCAAGCAGCATGCAGTCGGACGGCTCAGGAATGCCTGCGGCAACTAGCGCGACGTGTCGGAAAGGTCGGAACGAGTACCGTTGATAGCCACGTAGCGGTGGAAGAAGCCGGGTGTCAACGTGCCACCAGTCCGATTGCTGGGCCGCGGCGAACGACATGGATTTCAGAATTCGCGCGGCCCGCGGTTCCGGTGAAATGGGTTGTTCGGCGTCAGTGAGGCCGGAACTGCTCTCCGATGCCATCCACGAAGAATTCGACCCGACCACACTTCGGGCACTCTCTCAGGGGAAGTCTGCCGTAATTAGCCAAGGCTGGAAGATTTACTCACGGCGCGTCTGAACTCCCGTACTTAACTGAAGCCCGAACGGAGGCTGCAACATCTGTCGCGAACGCATTAACTAATTCGCTCGCTTGTAGCTGCAATGCAGGTTCGGGAGCTTTTGATAATCGCCTTACGAGTGACACAGCAGCTTCACGCCGTAGGCGAACATCCGGAGAATGAGATGCCAATTGAACGGCCAGCAAAAACAATCGCCACAGTGGTCCGACAAGTTGCCACTCAAGGCGAGCTGAAATGGCCGCAAAAGCTGTAGAAGCTGCAGCTGGATCGGGGTCACGCGTCCCCATGATTACTGCAGCAATCGATTGGTCCGACAATCCGGGCATTCGTCTTGCCGCGGCATATGCGCCCCGGCGGACTACTGGTCTTTGATCGGTTAGTGCCTCATCTAAGATGCCTTGAACTTCTGCCGCTGTCGACGAGTCTGACCCGAATATTTCTGCGAGGCAAACGAGCGCAATGGCCTGTATATTCTCCTTCGAGCCGAACTGCGAACGTAATGATCCCTCCGTTTCATGTAAATGAAAACAGCCGCTTGCGAGTGGCTTAATCGAACTAAACACTTGGCTTCGTAAGTCGCCACGGATTACGTCAGTCAGGTCAATCAGGTGCCGTACCAGAACTTCCCGGTTGGCTGGGAGGTTGTCTTCCGACATGGTCATTCGGAGCATTGACCTAATTAAGCGTGAGACACTTTCATCTGAGAGCTCTGATCGGTGTTTGATTACGCTGGCCAAACCATGCGTTGATCCCGTTGTTATTTTTCGCTCTCCCTCCGGCGTACCTTCATTAAACGTCATCAGCGTCTCGGGAACTTCTTTGGGTTTTTCTCCGGGCCTAACCACTTGCACCTGAAGATCAATCTCTTCAATTACCCTGTCAGCGAATCTGGAGAGTTGGTCGCCTGAAAAAGCAGTCTTCCCGAAGAAGCTGGCGACGCTAACCAAGACGCGAGTAAGTGGCTTTCCAGGCTGGTATAGCGCAGTCGCAATTTTTTGCTTGATGGCATCTCCGCCTTTTTCCGCGGCATGGCAGAGGAGATTTATTGTTTCGACATAGTCGGAGCTTTGCACCCGGTCAACCGCGAGCGGAAGGGCAGCGTCAACGAGTAAGTCAATTTGCGGAACCGGCAATGCCTCAATTAGATTATCCGCTGCGTCTATCAGTCTAACTCTGTCGACAAGTACCCGATTTCCCTCTGGTAGCGGCGCCCGCCAAACAGGATGTTCGATGGTGCAATTTAGGACTGTTTCAGCGATGTTGGCTGGCAGACGCATTGCAATTGGCGCAAGAGCTTCCCAGGCCGCGCGCATAGCACTCGTTCCAATTAGTTCATCCCGCGTCTCTTTGCATCGGGGCAATAGCCACGTCGTGAATTCTTGGAGCAATTCGTCTGGTATTAAATCGCTAATTTTGGCGAATGTTTGACAAGCCACTACAAAATGGACTCGTAGATTCGCATGCGATATAGCACGTCGAATGAGCCCAGCAGTGACGGCTGGTTCTCGCCGAATCGTAACGGCACTGGTAATTCGGTCGACAAGATGATCCGTTCCCGCAAGCAAAGAATAAAAGAATGCCTCGTCAATCGCGTTGACCTTGATGCACGCAGCTCCATAAACGGCTGCGGCCCGCCTAATCTCGCGCCAGCACCCTGAGCCGAAACAATGGATGAGTTCCTTGCCAAGTTTTGAGATCGCGTGCTGAGGCTTGCCTGAGTCGATCGATTCGTATGCGGCTGCCGCTGTCCATCCGTCAGACCATTGAACACCCATTAGCCGCCGACGATCGACGGCACTATAAAACAATTTGCTGCTTTCAGCCGGGTCTAATGCAAGTTGCGCGTCCGCCAAGTTGTCGTCGACAACCAACTGCTCGATTGCGTCAAGTGTTTCAAGATGTGGGGTGACTGATTCTCGTAGTACCTCAACGGCCCGGGAGTCCTCCCGGTTCAAATGGAGTAGTTCGGCTTTAAGCAAGGCGACAGCGACCACGTCTCTCTGCGTCTGTGTACAGAGGCGCTCAAGATTGAGCAGCGATTCCTCCAGGTGCCCACGCATTGCGCGAATCCGTTCACGCACCAGCGAAGTTCGAACTGCAGGTGTGAGCCGCTCTAAGACCTGCAAATTGGGTTTGATCATTGACAGTCTCCTACGCCCTCTTCACCCATCGCTTCATCGAGTTCACCCCGAATGAAATGCAATTCAGCGAGTTGTGCTTCATACACGCTTTGATCTGCAAATGCAGACTCCTCTCTCGCCTGATCGATTGCTTGAATGGCAGTATCAAATTTCCCAGCTGCCGAGAAACACCTGCTTCTGAGCAGGTTAAACTTTTCCCGAAATTCGGCAGGAACCGCTTGGCCGTGCAATCCCTCGTCAATGAAATGAAATAACTGCGATGCAGAATCTGCGTAACCAACTTCAAGTAGTTTCTCGGCGGGTTCCAGCCCGTATAGAAGTAACTCGTTAGGCGTTAATGTCTGTGCGCAATGCTCAAAGGCAGACTGCATATTCAATGCAGCCGTACGCTGGCCTCCAGCATTCCAAAGACGAAGATTGATCTCGTAAGTCTGACGAAGGTAGTCAGTAGGATTAAGCGTTTCACGTTGAGCTTTTAACTCGCGTAGCTGCAGTTCATGATCTGCTTGTGAATACCGAAGGCTCGTAATCGGATCAGCGCGACGCTGACTTTCAGCAAGCTTTGCCAGTTTTGCTAAGAAAGTCGGAAGGTCAGAGTGCCCGGGGCCGTACGGTGTTGCTCGTATGGGCAAGTTCTGCGTGCTGTAACGAGCAGCTAACTCTCCCACTTCAGCATCCCTCACGAGATGGAAGTGTCGACCATGGGTCTGTCGTAACGCTGCGCTGATAAACTCAAATAGAGACCCAAAATTCGGATCCTGCAGACCGTCCCCGCAGCCTACGAATACAATCGTGTTGAGTGCGATTGCGCAACGAAGGTAATTCTGCGTTTCGACATTGGTACAAACGGCTTCGTACGACTGCGCATCAAGCACCACCGACTCTGAATCACGAAAATGGCCATGAATGTGAAATACGCCTTGCTCATCGCCCAACAAAACCTGGCGAACCAACGCAGGTTCTTTCCAGGTGACGGCTCGAATCTTGAGGACGGCCTCGTGAAAGTTCTCAAAGTTCGTTGTCGCTAACCGAACGCCCCAGTTTCCGAGTGCCTTAATGGTGCGATCGTCATGCACCTGGAGCGTACCGATTGACTCATGTAGCCATTTCCCAAATTCTCCTTGGTGGACTGTTAACAACTCTCGCTTAATCATTCCCGCTGCAACAATGAGATCTGCCACTCGACCGGTGGCAATCAGGGCATGCACGGTCTTTTCCCAAGTCCCTGGTCTATTTGGACAGTGGTCTATGCACCATTGGATACCGTGCTGTAGAAGCCCCAACCAAGTGGCGCAAGAGTTCGTCGCATTTTGGACTGTTGCACACGAGACGCCGGCTCCCGATATCACAAGCAAGCGATCCGGATGAGTTAAGAGTGCATCCGTCAGTTCTTGTTCTGGCGTAGCCAATATTTCGCCTCCAATCTGCCGCCCAGTTCCACGGGCGTGTCGTCACATTCCACCAATCGACGTCATATTGTCGGGAAGGCGACCTGATTGGGAAGACGTCCGCGAGCGGTGTCTAGGCGTGTGCCCTGGCCTCACTTACTTTCGTGCGGTGACTTCTACGCACCTGCGTCCCGAATGTGCCACCCCAGCCGTCGGACCGGGCTTCTTGAACACAGGATTGCAGGCTCGGCTGCGCGAGCTGCAATCCTTAAGAGGCTAGGCGACTTGTTCATGTGATCGTGACAAATGATGACTGATGACGGCGCAAGTGTGACTCAAGACACTCCTGAAGCGAGGGTGAACACTTAGCTGATCATCAAAGGCGAAAGGCCGCCCATAGGCGGCCTTTGCGGAACGTTTGCGATTGACTCTCGGGCGGACTACGGTTTAGCCGCTGGAGGAGGATTGTTTCCGGTCGTTTCAACCTTCTCCGTGGTCGTCTTGGTCGCGCTGTCCGGAGTCGTCTCGACCTTTTGATCGACGGTCGTCTTCGTTTCGCCGCCAGGGGTTGTGACAGTTGTCTCGGATTTCCTTTCGGTGGTCGCTTTCTGATCGCAGCCGATTGTGGCGACGCCAACGATGCAGGCGACGGCCAAGTGGAATAGGGTCTTCACAGCAGATTCTCCGGGAAAAGGAAGTGGGTGCATGGAGGGCGAGAGCCCGCCTCATAATATTGATCCCGCTGCGCCGTGGATATTCCCGACCGATTCAATATTCTCGATGATTCTGCCCGAATGACTGGAATACGCCGTTGCGGGTGAGATGCGGTTACCCGATCGCGACAGAATGACTTGCTGAAATGGAACTTAGGCAAACTCGGCGACGCGACGGCGGTACTACCCGCCTTGTGGGGAATTCTGACAAGCCACAAATGATGGGCCATTCTGGCTGCTCGTTCAGTCCTTTCGCCCCGCAACTTGCGATCCGCTTACTCGGTCACCAGCACTTTCAGCCGCGCGGCATGGGTGAAACCGCAATAGAGGCTGAGCAGCCATGAGCGCACATTCGCCACTTGGTTTCCCGTGCGCGGCTGCACCAAGATCAGTCCGGGCTGCGATCATTTCCGAGCCTTGCGCGCACCCTAACCGCGGCTCCCCAAAGGCTGCGGGCCAAATCTCGGACGCACGGCTACGCCGCTTTGCGGCTGTAGACGGTAATGGCGTCATGATTCCGCCGGAGAGCAGTCCGTCAGCGATCTTCCGCGGCATGTTTTTCCAAGGGATGGGCCATGCCAACCCCCACACAAACACGTACCTCCCGATCCTCCTCGTCGGCAGCGGCTTCACGCGAGGCCAGCATCTCATGAGCATGTTGCAGCGCCTCGGCCTCAAAACTGACAAATTCGCCAGCAGCACCGGCTCGATGTGCGGGATGGAAACGGTTTGACGGTTGCCAGACGGCTGGATCCCACAGAAGTTCAAAACTCCGTCAATAGTCGCAAAAATGGGCGATTTAGGTAAGGCAACAGTCGAGGTGGCTGGCTTTGAACTCGGTCTTGGAAACGTTCGTTTGATCAGCCGCGTCGATTGGACGATCTGGCCTGCGTCGTTCGGTGTGGTCGATTCCTCAAATGGCACGAGTTCTCGATGCAACCCAGGATGGACCCAAATCGGTCCGTTGTCCGTGTTCCAACAAAAGAACGAGGAGAGAATTGACAGGATGTGTGCGTCCGCATCGGTTGTGCCTCGCGCGGCGCAGCAGGGTTCTTGAAGTTAGGATTGGAGATTCGGCTTCACGAACTCAAATTCTAAAGAAGTTAGGTGCCGTGTTTTTCGGTAAAGTAATTGTGCGCGAAGTCTACGGAATAATCAAAATCCTTAACTGGAATGTTGTAGGCGAATCCATCTAGTGCCTTCTCCCATAGTCCAAATGGGGCAAAGACAACTCGGCCAGCCGAAAAGGGAATCTCGCCGATTTCATCACGATCTGCGTTGAGGTACGCGAACACCATTATCGCGTCGGGTTTGTGGAGATTAAAGTGTGAAGCAGCGCTGTGCTTTAGATTGAATCTCAATTGGTCGGGCGATAAATCCGGCGGAACGGTTATATTGACCGAAAGCCGCTTGAGTCTGGAGAAATTGACCCATTCTTCTCCGACTACCTGGTACGAAAGTGGAAACGTTTCATCAGGCATTTGGCAGTCATCGAGTGGCGTCCTTGTTCTGTTGTCGTAGACAAGTTGCGCTGCCTGAGCAGTTGCACCTTTGCTGTCGTATTTTAGGGAATCCAGCAGTTTTTCGTATTCACTTGGCCTTCGGTGGCCGAATTGTTTCTCGTATAGCAGCAGCTTTTTGATGCAAACCGCGATTATCTCTTCGTAGTTTGAATCGGCGAATGAAATGTAAATGATGTTCGATGAAAGGCCGAGTAGCTTTGCTTCATCAAGCCGAATGGGAATGAAGCGGTTCTCGTTTGCTCGATCCAGGATGATATCCCATTCCAGACGGGTCCACTGCTTTTGCTTGTAATGCTTCGAGATCAGGACAATTGCTTGTTTCGCGTTTGAAAAGAGCCGCTCGAAGAATTGTTCACCGTCAATGCCAACGAGTAGCTCGGCGTTTTCTTCAGCGAAGAACACGGTCAGATCCCGAGAAGTTTCCTGAAGCCGCTGAGCGATGCCACGCGCCACGGCGGAATCTTCACCAGCGTAGGAAATCGCAAAATCGTACTTCATTTCAGGCACCTAACGTATTGCGTCTATCTGTCCCCAAACGGATTGATCGTACCTTGAACGGAGCCGACTTCGCGGGGGATGCGCGTTTGCGGATTCAATTGCCCTCCAAGTCTTTCGTCGTGCAGCTTACCAGCTCACGAATGCCTGCGGCAACTTGATC
>CAZFLF010000202.1:0-9040 GCA_964519825.1 uncultured Pirellulaceae bacterium
GGCTCCTGCCGAGCCGTGTACCAGCACACGGCTCGGCAGGAGCCTCGCCCTCCCGAATGACCGCCCTCAGTCGCTAACTGACATGCACGAATCCTGGACGGCCTTGGAAGGCAGTCCTACCGCGGAGAGCTGACTTTGAAACAATGCCCGATGCGAATGACATTCCTGGTTTTTGGATGTCTCACGCTCATTGCGATGTGGGGACTGTTGCCGCTTCTCGCACCGCGGACGTTCTTCGCACACATGACGATGCACATGGGAGTGGTGGCCGTCGCCGCTCCTCTTCTCGCATTTGGATTTGCCGGCGGACGATTCGATCCAGTTTCTAGGGCTCCCCGGTTATTCGCCCCGATCCCAATCTCGATGCTGGAACTCGTCGTGGTCTGGGCTTGGCACGCGCCGGGGCTGCACCACGCGGCGCGGCACGGTGCGGCGGCTTTGGTTGCCGAACAATCCATGTTTCTCCTGTGTGGACTGTCCTTATGGCTCTCGGCTTTCGGTGGCGCCGCGCCCCGCGACATGAACCGAGCCGCCGCGGGAGTCATCGGACTCTTGCTCACCATGATGCACATGGTGCTGCTGGGCGCCCTGCTGGCCCTTTCACCCCGTCCGCTCTACGTTCATGCCGCGGAACACTCCGCGATTACCCCGCTGGAGGACCAGCAACTCGGCGGGGTCATTATGCTTGTGGGCGGCGGTCTCTCTTATCTCCTCGGTGGCCTGTGGCTTACGGTTCAGTTGCTGAGGTGGCAGGCCGTTGGGACCGGAGAACGAACATGAAACGACTTTTGGAATCTGGCGCGGCTTTCTTTCGCCTGATGATCCGTGGACTGCTCCTCACTGTTCGGAGTCTCTGGGCGCTATTGGGACCCGCGGCGGGCTGGGCGGGACTGAAACGTTGGCTGCTGCAGATTGCAACGCTCGGCATCCTAGTGGGAGTCGGCGGATTTCTCTTTGCAGCCTCAGGCGTCATGCCGATCAAGGCCAGCTCAGGCCACTGGCCGATCACCGAGTGGTTCCTGAATTTTTCCATGAGCCGGTCCGTGTCGACACACACTCTGGGAATGAAAGCACCGGATCTAAGCGACGAAGACCTCGTGCTGAAAGGGGCCGGCCACTACGAAACGGGCTGCTTTCCCTGTCACGGCAGCCCCGTCCTCGAGCACCCGCGGATCGCGCGAGCGATGACACCGCATCCGCCCTACCTTCCGCCAGTGATCCACGAGTGGAAACGGGAAGAACTGTTCTATATCGTCAAGCACGGCGTCAAGTTTACCGGTATGCCGGCTTGGCCGGCACAGCAGCGCGACGATGAAGTCTGGGCGGTGGTGGCCTTCCTCGAAAAGCTTCCGGAGTTGGATGTCCAGGAGTATCGGCGATTCGTTAGCGGCGAAGCCGTGGTGAGCAAGACGAGCGCGCCGATCCAAGATCTGACCGGACCCGAGGCCGCCACTCGAGCGCTCACCGAAAACTGCCAGCGCTGTCACGGAGCGGATGGCCGAGGACGGGGCACCGGCGCGTTTCCGAATCTTGCGGGCCAGCAGCCTGATTATATCGAAGCCGCTCTGCTGGCTTTCGCGCGCGGAGAACGCCACAGTGGGATTATGGAGCCAATTGCGGCAGGTCTGAGCCGAGACTCGATGCACGAACTAGCCCGATATTACCGCAGCATCGCGGTACCCGAGCCAAGGCCGATCATTCAGGAATCTGTCGCGGCCGTGAAGCGCGGCGCGGCGATCGCTCAGGAGGGCGTGCCGAATCAGCGCGTCCCCATATGTACCGAATGCCATGGTCCCGGAGACAATCCACGCAACGTGGCCTATCCCACACTCGCCGGCCAACACGCGGAGTACCTCGTTCTGCAGCTTGAACTCTTCAAGAAGAGGCACCGCGGCGGCTCGTCATTCGCACATCTCATGCATCCAATAGCCGACCAACTGACGCCGCAGCAGATGCGCGATGTGTCCCTGTACTATGAATCACTGGCGGCCCCCATCGATCGACCGGCACGGTAAGGCGGACCCGATTGGAATCATGACAGACAACCACTACAGCCGCTGGTTCCCAACCACCGGTTTCTGATTCGCGGAGTCGATCCACATGAAACATGCAGCGTGTTTAATAACGAGATACCATCGCGATCTCGCATTGATTGCGGCAGTGCAGGAGAGTAGCTTTCGAATTGCGTTTGAATCACTTACCAGATTTGGCCGTTCGTGAGGTCTTCCATCATGCTACCGCCTCGATACGCATTTGATCGTCGTCAACTCCTGCGAGTTGGAGCGGCGGGCGTTGTGGGAGCAACGCTTCCGTTTCTCGATCGAACGGCGTCTTCTGCGGAGCTTGGGACCGCGCGAGCCAAGTCGGTACTGATCGTGCTCCTAAGTGGTGGTCCCAGCCAGTTGGACACGCTCGATCCCAAGCCCGACGCCCCAGCTGAGATTCGAGGTGAGTTCTCGACTATTCAAACGACGATCCCTGGAGTCAATGTCTGCGAACACCTCCCGAAGCTGGCTCAGCAGACTAAGCGTTGGTCCATTGTCCGGTCACTGGCTCATGTGGAACACAATCACTTGTTGGCCACCCACGTCGCGTTGACTGGTCGGCCAACACCTCTGCCGCGCGGGGGGAGTGATCTCGACCGAGTCGAATCTCGAAGCGACTTTCCGAATTTCGCCGCAGCGCTTGATTTTGTCCGTCCTCGACACGATGGCGTCCCGACGGGTGTCTCGTTGCCAAACTATCTGATTGAAGGTCCGCTCACTTGGCCCGGGCAGCATTCCGGATTTCTCGGTCCAAGGCACGATCCGTGGCAGATCAGCCGCGATCCAAGCGATCCCAGTTTCCGCATGGATTCGCTCAGCCTGCCAGCCGACCTGACGGCGCCGCGGCTGATGTCGCGGCACGACCTTCTTGACGAACTCAGTCGCGGCAAGTCGTCCTTGACTGGCAGCGGTCGAGCAAAGTCATTTCGTGAACAACAGGATCTGGCGATCAACTTGTTGACATCCGCCCGAATGGCTCAAGCTTTCGAGTTAAACCAAGAAGCGTCGGCTGTCCGTGACCGGTACGGTCGCAACAAGTTCGGGCAGTCGCTCCTGTTGTCTCGCCGATTGCTCGAAGTCGGAGTACCGATTGTCCAGGCGACGATGGGGATCGTGCAGACGTGGGACACACACGTTGATAATTGGGGGAAGCTCAAAAACACGCTCTTGCCGCAGCTCGATCAGGGATTGGCCGCATTGACCGACGATCTCACGACGACTGGCCTGCTGGATCAGACTCTGGTGATCGTCATGGGAGAGTTTGGTCGGACTCCGAGGATTTCGAAACTGCCCGGTGAGACTGTGCCGGGGCGTGACCATTGGGCACGTTGTTATTCGGCGCTCTTTGCTGGGGCTGGTGTTCGTGGCGGACAGGTCGTCGGGCAGTCTGATTCCATCGCTGCTTATCCCATGTCGCGATCCTGGTCGCCAGCCGATGTTTGCACGACCCTTTTTGATGCACTCGGGATCAGTCACGAAGTGTCCTTGATGGATCCTCTGGGCCGCCCTCATCATTTGTTGAACGGGAATGTGATCTCCCCGCTCCACACGGGTGAAAGCGCGTGACGTTTTCCTGTCCTGTGATCTTCGTGTCGACTTCTCTTCAGAGGAAAGTGCTACGACAGAAATATGAAGGACAGGAATATCGAGCCACTCACGGCGTTGTTTTCTCTTTGTAGGAGTGCCAGCATGCGTTTCCTGACCAGCGTCCTTTGCCTCGTGATCCTTGTGACCGTCGGCGCCGCCTATGGGGTCGAACCAACCCCAACCGACAGCATTGGATGGCGCAGAGATGGCACTGGGCATTTTCACGGTTGTCAGCCGCCGACCACCTGGTCGAAAACGAACCAGTTGTTGTGGCGGGCGGACATGCCGGCCGCGAGTTTTTCCTCACCCGTCGCGGTCGGCAAACATGTTTATACCCTGGCTGAGCCCGCCGAACTGATTTGTGTGCAGGCCACCGACGGGAAAATCTGTTGGCAACGGTCGCATGGATACGACGAAGTTTTCCCACCGGAAAAAGCCCGGGAAATCGCCGTACAAATTGCGGAGGCGCAGAAGGTCCAAGAGCGCATCGATCAACTGCAAAAACAACGGGCCGATGCCCAGAAAGTTGCTAAAGATTCCGCCAATCCTGAGCTGGACTCACAAATCACAACGCTGCAAAAGCAGTATGAAACAATGACTCCGTATCCTCCGGCCCGGGCGGATGGCGCCGGGAATACGGCGAGCACGCCCGTTTCGGATGGGCGCTCGGTGTGGGCCAGTTTTGCCAATGGAATCGTCTGCTCGCACACATCGAACGGGTCTCGGAACTGGGTCCAGTTTATTGAGAAGCCAGAACTGAGACACACCTCGTCGCCGCTGCTAGTCGGGAATCTTCTCATCGTCCATTTCAAAAATCTGATCGCGCTCGATGCCAGCAGTGGGCAGGTTCGGTGGCAGGTCGCCACACCCGCTCGCAACGGGACGGCTGTGGTTGCACAAATTGGTCAATCCAAATGGATCATCACGCCAGCCGGAAGTGTCATTCGCGCCGACGATGGTCGTTTGTTTGCCGAGAAGCTCTTTGATCTGGCCTATTGCTCGCCGATCGTCCACGACGGAATCGTGTATGCCGTGGAACGCGGCACAACGAAAGCAGTGCAACTGGTCGATCATGGCGGCACGGAAATCGCAGCCAAGGTTCTCTGGGAAGTACGCGGCGCAGAAGATGATCGGCTTGCGTCCCCGCTGGTACACAACGGTCTTCTGTACATCGTCGGTGGCAAAGGCATCCTAGAAGTGGTCGATGCAAGTACGGGTGAGCGCGTACAGCGGAAACGCTTGGATCTAGCGAACGGACGACCTGATTCAAGCTTGGCAATAGCCGGCGATCTGCTGTTTGTCAGCAACAATCTCGGTACGACAGTGCTACTCAAACCTGGTCGGGAATATGCAGAGGTTTCGCGAAACGAGCTGGAAGGCTTCAGTAGCTCTCCATTCTTCGATGGGGAGCGCATTTATATCCGCGCATCTAAGCACTTGTATTGTCTGGGCCAGTAAACCGAGCGGGTGCTACATTGTCCCGCCATCGGTCCCAACTTATTACTTTGTGAGTTCAACTTGTAACTTTGTTGGCAACGACTCAAGTCCGGATGCCGGCCAGTTGCTGGCGGGGCTATGCAGGGGGAGCCGAATCGTGAACTTCATGCCTGATCCGCTCTGGCAATCAAGTTCTCCGCCATGACTCTCGACCAATTCCCGGCAGATGGCCAATCCCAGGCCGGTCCCTTCCTTGCCTTTCGTGGTAAAGTAGGGGTCCCAGATTCTTAGGAGATGTTCGGCGGGGATTCCGCAACCGTTGTCCGCGACGGACAACACCGCGCGATCTCCTTCTATTTCAAGGCGGACGGTGACCCGGCCGTCCTCCCGATTCCGAATTGCAAAGAAGGCGTTGTTGATCAGGTTCAGCAACACCTGCTGGATTTTGGATTGGTTCGCCAGCACCAGGGGCTCGTGGACGATTTCCAGTTCCAGCCTTGCCGGTTCGATGCGGTCGTCGAATCGGAGGAAGGCAACGAGCTCGCGGACGATATCCGCCAGCCGCATTGGCCGCAGGACGATGTCGCGATTCTCGCCGTGCACGAGCTGGTGGACTTCACCGAGCAAATGGACGAGTCGCTCGTGAGCGGTGCGTGCGCAGGTGGCCAGGAGCATCAATACCTCGTCGTCGGAATGGTTCTCGTCGACATATTCGATGAGTGGAAGGATGCAGATGCCATTGCTGATTTCGTGTGTCATTTTTGCTGCCGCGTGCCCCAGCATGGCAAATCGCTGGGCTGCGACCAGTTGTTCCGTCAACACGGAATTCTTGAGTTCCAGGCGGTGAGCTTCGAGAGCCCGAATCAGGACGGCGGCTAGGGATTCTCGCTGCCAGGGTTTGGTGAGGAAGTAGAAGACTTGTCCCTTATTGATGGCGTCGAGCATGGCGGCGCCTTCGGTATATCCGGTCAGGACGATCCGCTTGGTGTGCGGATGCCGATCCCGGACGATTTCGAACAGCTCGATGCCGGTCATTCCGGGCATGCGCTGGTCAGCCACCAGGACCGGTACGGGCGTATGTTCGAGAAACTGCAGCGCTTCGCGAGCCGTCGACATGACGTGGATGTTGAAGTCATTGCCGAAGGTGGCTTCGAAGACAATCAGGTTATCCGTTTCATCGTCGACGTAGAGGATATCCGGATTAACGTAATGGTGCCCGCATTTTTCGAGCAATCGTTCAAACACGTCGAGTCCGCCATGAATCGTGCTTCAACGTCGTCCGCCCACGGGACGTATCGCAAAAGACTACTTTACGAGAAGTAGCGGTCAAATCTTGCCGCGCGGGATCCGCAAGTTGTAACGCTCGAGACGGCGGGCGCGGCGGCCGGCTGAGTCGGAAGCCGGATGGGGCTATCCGAAGTGGCATACGTGCATGCAGGGACCGTGCCTACGAACCAACGCCGGATAGCGACAGGCGCTGCCGCTGCGATTGTTCGCGCTGCCGGTATTCGATGAGCGCGTCGATGGTCGTAATGGGAATGCGGCAGTCCAGAGCAATGCTGAACAGCTCGTCGCGGGTGGCCATATGCCGTCCGTCGTTGCTGCAGATTTCGCAGAGCACGGCGCTAGGTTTCAGGCCGGCCAGCGACACGAGGTCAACCGATGCCTCGGTGTGGCCTTGACGAACGAGCACGCCGCCTTCCCGCGCAACCAGTGGAAACATGTGCCCGGGACGACAGAATTCTTCCGCACGGCTCTCTTCGCTGGCGATCGCCTGGATCGTGGCACAGCGCTCCACCGGACTAATGCCAGTCTTGCAGGTGATGTGATCGACGGGCACGGAGAAGTTCGGCATTTGAGCGCCGGCCCCGGAAACCATCGGCACAAACTTGAGCCGCTGCGCCGTCTGTGGCGTAACCGGCATGCACACCTGGCCTCGGCCGTGGCTAATTAGGAAATGGACCAGCTCTGGGGTCACGCGCTCTGCCGCGGCGACAAAATCGCCCTCATTCTCACGATCCTCAGAATCCACAACGATGACTACCAGGCCTGCCGCCAAGGCCTCAAGAGCATCCTCGATTTTACAAAATACCGTCTGCATGATGTGAAATCCCGAGTGGCAAGTGAACTTGAGAAGTGAATGTGTTGGCCTTCCAACCCGCCCGCGCGACAAATAAGGCTAGGTCGCGAATCGGGGCGTCGCAAGTTTTGCAGCAGGGAATCCGGTCCAAAACTCCCATTCCGCCACCACTTTTGACGGATGTCGCCGCGTGACCTAGATAACCATGGCGTCGAATATCGCAGGCACCGTGGCTCACAAGGATCAATCGCTTTTATGACGAATTTATTAGCTCAGGATGCCGTCGCTTTTTCGCCCGTCCCCGTGTTACCGCTAAGCCCTGCGCCGCTAAATCCGCCGGCCTTGCGTCTTCCCAGTGCAGAGGAACTCAAGGCCGAGATCGCTCACGTCCTGAATAAACAGCTCAGCGTCGACCTGTTGCATTGGGTGGACGGTTACGCCCAAGTGGGGAAACGCAATCTTTACTTATGGAAGTGGTGTCTCCAAGGCGTGGAAGTCACGACACTGTCGTGCGTCGATCCCGCGCTGTTCGACTTCGCCCGCGATACGAAGGTTCTAGGAGTCGTGTTGGACGTGTTGCTCGACGACATCGCCGACCGCAAGGGGGACGCGATTCTTCTCGACCAGCTCCTCGACTTGCCGTTCGACTCCCAGCGCAAGTGCTTGCGGGAGGCGCCGGCGGAGGAACGGGCCTATGCCGAGTTCACGATCGACGTCTGGCAGGAAATCAAACGCCGCACGTTCACGCTGCCGCTGTACGAGCGCTATGCCACGCAGTGGCGCTACGACTATCTGCAGCTGTTCAACGCCATGCGTTATTCGCACATGATCAACCAGGACATTGCCCTGTTGAACCTGGCCGAGCACGATCTATACCTGCCCCATAACATGCACATCATGATCCAGTCCACCGTCGATCTGATGTGTTCCCCCGCTTTCAACCAGCAAGAGCTTGGCACGCTGCGCGACGCTGTGTGGCATGCCCAGTGCATGGGCCGCATCGGCAACCTGGTGACGACCTGGGAACGCGAACTGGGCGACGCGGACTATACCAGCGGCGTGTACGCCCGGGCCATCGCCGAAGGAGACGTGACCGTTCAAGCTCTGCTCGATCACGACGTGGAGGCAATTGCACGGGCCATCAAAGCGGGTGGGCACGAAGAGTTCTTCTTGCAACGCTGGGCGCAGTACCGGCAGAGGCTGATTCAACTGGCGCCGCGGGTGCAAAGCGTCGATTTGAAGAAACTGCTAACGGGCTACGAGCGATTGATCCGCTTGCACCTCGGCAGCCGAGGTAACAAGTAAGGAACGCGAATCGAATAACGTTCGGGACCGCAGAGGGGTGGCTGCGGACAGCGGGGGTTTTCCGCAGGCTGTCGAAGCTGGAAACGGTCTGCCGCCGAAGCGCGGCTGGCCGACGTTTCCGCGAATAATCCCAGCCACACACACACCGGTTCCAAACTGGTTTTTGTGGGGAAGGAATCGGAGAGCGTATGTTCGACGAACTTTTCTCACGACTACGACACCACTACATCGCGACGATGATGGTCGTGACGCGTGTTTCCGGCTTCCTGGGCGGAGCGCTAGTCGTTTACTACGTTCATCTCACATTACCGCTCGCCGAGCCGCTACGGACACACTTCATCATTTCGGCGACGGTGGTCGTCGTGCTGGCCATCCTGCTTTCGATCCTGCTCGCGCTCTGGGAGACGCGGCACCTGCGGGCGGTGCTGCGGCTGTTGGATAACGATGAGACTCCCGACCCGATCCTGGCAGCCCAGGCGGGATGCGAGGCGGTCATCTTTCCAATGCGGCACCATCGCAACGAGGCCTGGCTCGTCCCCTGCACGACGCTGCTGCCGGTTGCCCTTCTCTTACGCTGGCTCGATCA
>CAZFLF010000203.1:0-9018 GCA_964519825.1 uncultured Pirellulaceae bacterium
CCCAGGCTCTCCAGGATCTCCAGGATGGCGTACGCGTAATCCTGCCCCTCGCGGGACGCGAGTGACCGTAAGTAGTAACCGCGGGTGTTCGGCCAGCGATTTGAAAGGCCACCCCACCAACTGAGACTCCGCGCAATGAATCTGGCAGTTGCGTCACTCTCGAGGCCCCCCGGATTCATATCGCCTCCGCGTCCATTCCGATACGCGGCGAATGCCATGACACTGTCGATGAGTTCTTGGCTCACAAGTCGTGTGAGGCGACTTTGGTAGTCGTTTTCACTACACTGTCACCATGGCCGGACGAACTACAAAACCTCCGAAGCTCGAAACAACCAACGAGCTGCGTATCCCAATGAACGCAGAGCAAATGAAACTGATTGAGAGTGCTGTCCCCTCAACTAAGCCTGGAGAACTGGCCAGCTGGGCGCGAGAACTACTTTTGCAAGCAGCCAGAAGCCTCGTTGCAAACAAGAAAACGAAGGGCAAGGCGGCGGACTCCAACCCACTGGAAAAATCATGTCCTTCCGGTGAGTTCTAAGTTCGCTGCACCAATTGGAATCGCACGGCTACTATCGTCGTGTGCTGTGGAAGCCGCGGCTGATTTCGGAACTACCGCGTTCTCTCGGAACGGGTGGCGGCGAAGCTCATCGATCTGTTTTGAGGCTTTCTGATCAAAGACCTTGAATTTGCGCCGAGCAAGACTGCGCCCAATCCCGTCCGCTAATCCTTTTGTTCAGCGGCGATTCCGAGTACGCCGGCGGCTTCTGTGCGGAATGCCTCAAGCTCAATCTTCCAGTCAGCGGACAGGTTTGGTTGGTTTTGCCACCATTTGCTGGCCTCGTCGTAAGATTCTCTGGCTTTTTCCGTCTCGCCGAGCTTGTGACGGCTCATCGCCAAAAAGAACAGGTCAAAGGCGGTAGCACCTGCGGGATTGGACTCGGTCGCATGCAACAGTGCATCGGTCGCCTTCTGGAATTCCCCCGCACGGTAGTGAGCCACGCCGAGAGTATTCCAATACGACCAGTTTGCCGGTTCGAGTTCGACGGCTTTGCGTGCCAGTTCGAGCCCGCGCTGGACGTTGCGGACTTCCTCCGGACCGGTGATATATAGCCACGCCAGATCGTTGCCGGCGCTGAAACGATTCGGATCGATGTCCAGCATGCGCTCTTTGAGCGTGATGGATTCCGCATGGGCGCCCAGAGCACTGTGGCAGGCTGCCAGACGCCCCATGACGAATAGGCACTTGGGACACAATTCCAGGTGGCGGTCGAATGCAGCGACGGCCGGCGCATAATTCTTGAGTTGATAGTGTGCCTCGCCGAGATACTGGTAGACAGACTTCTTACTAGGCAGAACTTGGGCAGCATCTGCGGCGGCATGGGCCAGCGCCTCCCACTCCCGCTGGTGATAGAGTTTCTGGAGATCCGCAAACTGGCGCTGTGGCGGCGGAATGCGAGGCGCTGCTGGTTTCGGCAGCGCGATCGAGTGCTCGAGGGCGCTCGGCCAATTCCAGATGCGTACCGCACCGTCCGCACTCGCGGTCGCAATGCTGCCATCCGATTCGGAAAAGGCCAGGTCGAGTATCGAATGCGTGTGCCCGAACACCGTACGATGCTCTTGAAGCGGCGACAGGTCCCACAGTTTGACCATGCGATCCCAAGAACCACTGAGTAGCCCTTTGCTGTCCGGCGAAAATGCCAGCGCGGTCGTTTCATCCATATGACCGATCAGTGTCGCTCGTTCCTCCCCGCTGGCAACGTCCCACACCCGGATCGTGGGATCTCCCCAGCCGCCGCCGGCTGCGATTCTCGAACCGTCCGGCGAAACAGCCACGCAGGTGACACCCCAACTATGACCAGTCAACGTTCGCAATGCCTTGCGTGCCGCCACATCCCAGAGCTGGACGCGCGTCGGCCCCCAGCTTCCGGTAACTAACAGCTTGCCGTCGGGAGAAAAGGCCAGACAGCTCACGTTGTCGTTGCCGTTCAATTCGGCGAGCTTATTGCCGCTTGATACGTCCCAGAGGATCGTCGTCCGGTCCTCGACGCCGCCAGTGGCCACCATCTTGCCGTCGGGTGAAAAAGCCACTGCGTCGATGCGTCCATTGTGCGCTCGAAGCGTCGCGCGCACTCGTTTCGCAGGCAACTCCCATAGCTTCGCTGTTCCGTCCAGACTGGCCGTAGCCACGAGGCTTCCATCGGGTGAAATCTTGAGACATGTGATTTCATCCTGGTGAGCCTTCGTACGGCTCCCCTCCCGGCCCCCCACGAGATCCCACACGATGAGCGTGCCTGTTGAATCGACGGAGGCGAGAATGTCACCCACCCGTGAGTAGGCGACTGCTTGCACAGCGCTATCGTGACCGCGCAGTATCGTCGGCCACGAACCCTCGCTTGTCGCCAGCAGTCGGGTTTGCACTTGTACGTCGTGTTCCGCTGTGGCATGCCAAAGTTTGACCTCCTGAGCGATCGCGGAACCCGTGGTAGCCGCGACCTGGTAAGTGCTCCCCGAGCACAATGTCTTTCCATCGGGTGAGAAGGCGACGTTCCAGACAGTACCGGCGTGCCCTTTGAGCCTTGCGAGCCGTTGCCCGCTGGCTGTATTCCAGAGCGCAATGATGCCATCCCAACCGGCCGTAGCCAGCGTTTTTCCATCTGGCGAAAACGTCAAGTGATAGATTGGCTCGACATGGCCTTTCAGTGTGGCGCGAGGTTTCCAGGATTGCGTATCCCAGAGCATCGCGGTCGTGTCATGGCTCGAAGTGGCCAACGTTTTGCCGTCGGGACTGAACGCGACACATTCGATGTTGTGCCGATGCGCGTCGAGCGCGACGGTTTCCTGGCGAGTAACCACGTCCCAAACCTTGACCATGCTCTTACCTCCTTGAGGGACCTGTACCGCCGCCGCCAGGTGTTTGCCATTGGGAGAAAACGCAACGGAGCGGACAGTGCCTCCCAACCCACCTTTCAAGGTGGCCAGTTCCCGGCCCGTGGCCACGTCCCACAGTTTGGCCGTCTTGTCTTGAGATCCCGTAGCCAGGAACTGGCCGTTTGGCGAGTAGGCCATTGCCCAAATGGTCCCGGAGTGCCCTTGCAGCGTACGCAACTGCTTCCAACTCGACGTGTCGTAGATTCTCACGATGCTGTCCATGCCCGTCGTCGCTAATGTTTTTCCGTCCGGCGCGAACGCCACGAGAGTCTGAGAATGGCCGGGAAGCGAGACGCGAATCTCGCCGCTCGACAAGTCCCAGATGCTCACAGAGTCTCCCGTAGCCGTCGCCAAGAGCTGGCCTTTGGAATCGAACGACACGCAGTAGCCGCCAAGGTCCCAGCCAGCCAGTGTCGTTTGGTCCAACTGCGTTCGCGTATACCAAACCTTGACCGTTCCGTCCCAACTGCTGCTGACCAAATAGTCGCCGTCCGGAGAAAAAGCCACTGCAGAAACGTAACTAGTGTGCCCCTTGAACGTGTGCAATTCTTCCCCCGTAGCGACGTCGCGCACCTTGATGGCTCGGTCCCAGCTTGCGGTCGCGAGAAGTTTGCCGTCGCGCGAAAAGGCGAGCGACGTAATTCCGGCAGTATGCGAACTGGTCACGGCCGTCTCGGTGACGCCTGCCAACCAGGTCTTCAGCTCAGGTCGTCCATCCCATTTGCCGCCGCCGGCGATCAAGTCGCCATCGGGTGCGAACGCCACGGACCAGACGTAACTTGTGAAACCTTTTCGAGTGGATTGCGCTTGGCCCGTGGCGGCATCCCACAGCCGTACGGACGCGTCCCACCCGCCGGCCGCCAGCGTCTTGCCATCGGGAGAGAACGCGAGCGAGAGGATTCCGCCTGTCTCACCGTCACACGTCACGAGCGGCTTTGCCGTTTCAATACTCCACAGCTTCACTTGATCCTTTTTACGGGCGGCGCCGGCCCAAATGATCCGAGTGAGCGGATTTCCCCAACCGTGTTCGAGCGGTGTAGTACCGGTGGCCAGCGTCTTGCCGTCGGGCGCGAAGGCGATCGCCAGAACCGGGTCCGGGAAATCGCTCCAAGTGGCTCGTTCCTGCTTCGTGGCCAGATCCCATATCTTGACTCTACCGGTTTGGCCGACCTCGCCTCCGCCGACAGCCAGCAGCTGGCCATCTGGCGAGAACGCCACCGCTCGCGCTTCCATTGGCATACGGAAGCTGGTGTATACCTGTCCTGTGACCACATCGCACAGACGAACGATCTGACCTGCCACCGCAGCGAGCCATTTACCGTCGGGCGAAAGGGCGATCCCGCGGACTGGCGTATTATTGTCCACGCGGATCGTCAGGCGATCGCTGTGGCACAGCTGCCAGAGGTAATACCATTCGAAGCCCCGTAGATCCACTTCGCCGGGTTTTGGCAGCTGGCTGTGCAACAGCTCGATCGCGAGCGACACATCGGCCGATTCAAAGGCCTGTTGAGCGAGGTTGACGCGCGCCGCGTATAACGCCACGCGGTTGTTTTTCGCCAGCGCCTCTGCCCGGCTTCGCTCGACCGCTTCTTGATCGCGGGCCGTCACCGCCTCCTGGCGCGCCTCGACCGCGCGGGCCGTCGCCCCCACAGCATCTTGTCGCGCTTGATCCGATTCGGAACGCAATCGCCGTTCGCGATCAGCCAGCTTCCTTAAATGGAGCGCGGAGAGGCTCGCCCCTACCGCGACACTTAATAGCAAGAGGGCCACCGCTGCGCTCAGACCGGCAATGGCAGGATTGCGTCGGCACCAGTGCGACAGTTTCACCGTAGAACTTACCGGACGAGCGAGTACCGGCTCGTCACGCAGCCAGCGACGCAGGTCTTCGGCAAATTCAGCTGCCCGCTGATATCGCCGACCGGGCTCTTTGGCCATGGCCTTCAAACAGACGGTTTCCAGGTCCTTCGAGATGCGGTCGTTCAGCCGCCGCAGCGGACGTGGCTCATCTTGCAAAACTTGTACTAGCAACATCCGCGTGTTACCGCGAAACGGCAACTCGCCGGTTAAGAGTTCGTACAAGACGACTCCGAGACTGTAGATGTCGCTTCGGGAATCGACGCGGTGCCCTTCGCCGCGCGCTTGCTCGGGTGACATGTAGGCCGGAGTCCCCAAAATCTGGCCGTCCATCGTCATCGTGATCTCACCCGCCTCGCGCTTTGCCAGGCCGAAGTCCATCACGTGCGGCTGACCCTTAAGATCGAGCATGATGTTCGACGGTTTAATGTCCCGGTGGACGATCCCTTGCTCGTGAGCGTAGTGCAAGGCATCGGCAATCTCCGCGATCAACTCGGCCGCCTGGCGGAAGGTTAGCCGGCCGCTGGTCAATCGATCCGCGAGTGTAGCTCCGTGCACAAACTCGCTGACCAGATAGCAGGTGCCGTCCACTTGGCCGGCGTCGTACAGCGACACGATGCTGGGATGCTTGAGCTGCGCTGTACTGCGCGATTCGCGCAGGAATCGGTCGACGTCCTCCTGGCTGGGAAGCGCCGTCACGCGCGGAACCTTGACCGCCACGATTCGGTCGAGCTGGGTGTCGCGAGCCTTGTAAACCGTGCCGTGCGCCCCCACACCTACAATCTCAATCAGCTCGAACCTGCCGATACGACGCCGGGCTGATTCCGGGATCATCGTAAGTGTGCCACCCGGATCCAGATTAATGCTGGACCCGCAGACCGTACACACGACCTCACGTGGTGGAGGTGTTTCTACGAGTTCAATCGGGTTGTGGCAGTGGGGACACTGGATGTGCATGGTGGCATTCTACCGCCAGGGCGCGACCCGCGTATTTTGCGATGCCGACGCGCACACAGCAACTTGAGCTAGACGAAAACCAGCCGATCGATTCCTACATATTGCGACAGAAACTGAGCCGGGAAAAGTAATGGCGGCGAGTTTACGTTCCTGATTTCGATCGATACCGAATCTCGAGAACATGCCCCGAGTCATACTTTTCCCACCAGTGACAGCGCCAGCAACCACAGGGCGTTGGACCGGAAATGTGAACGATAGCCGACCTCTTGTCGATATCTTCTAGTTCCATGCGTAACATTCTTAGGCAACTGATGACTGAGTGGCAATATACACGGGTCAGTTCCTCCGATACCCATTCGTGACACCACACCACTCCATGTCGTGTCCCGATCTTCAACCAGTACTCATTAAAAAGGCGTGCGCACGCCACACTTATTTGCATCGTGCCGATCTCTGGTAGACCGTCAATTGGCCCGAGAGCAGGCTCTGAATCAAGGTATTCGCGAATCAGCTGGATTGCGCGGTCATCCACTTCCAACACGAATCCGCGCTCGACCAATTCCCGGATGCCTCGCTCGTAATCTTCCAATCTTGCAACGGGTCGATTTGTGTGCTCGCCCCAAGATTGTGAGCGGCTTGGGGCTTCCTTAGCAGGACGCGGTGGCTCAATTAACTTGCAATCTTGTCTTGCTCATACGTGTCAAGTTTGCTTCCATCGCCCAGGATGATCTCAAAACCGCTGGTGGGGTGGCTTCTAAATCCGGCGCCTCTTTCACCCTTGTGCCATACATGTTGAGGAGTGAGCGTCGATGAGACAAAGAACGCATCGACGTCAAAGTTTTCACCGTGGGCGAGAATCTTGAAAAATTCCATTATTCACAACCGCGAACGGCTAAAAGCATTAGGGGCGTCAAATAAACAATCCAGCCCTGGCGCTTGCAGAATTTGCAACTCTGGCGTTTGAATGATCATTGTCGACCCGGAGCAGTATGGTTCAGCAACTCTTCGAGATTCGCGTAGCCTTCGCCGTCCGCGTCACGGGTCCCGTCCAAAGGATTTGTGCAACCGCGGTCCGTTTTGCCTCACCAACCCCCGCCGCGCTTTTGGGCGTTTCGGCGGCGAGCATTCATGATCAGAATACGCCGTGGTTCGAGCTTCGTCACGGCGGAGCGTGACGGCTACAAGTCCTGCATCGTAACGAAGCTTGGTGTGGCCGATCGACTTTGCTTTCTAAACTGTTCATCAATCCACGATGACCCGATTTCGCTACTCAGTGAATAGCTTGCTTCTCGGAGTCATGAATATTGTGCTGCTGATTAGCACACTGAACGCTTTCGGAACTGGCAAAACGGCTGACTCGGTCGCCAGGGCTGGCTTGAGCCTGTGCACTCTATTCTTTTCATCGCTGTGCGGACTGCTGGGCCATCCAGCATCACGAACTCTACTGCTCAGCGCCGCGTTCTACGCCTGGGGTGTAATCTGCCTTTTTCTCGGAGACACGTTCGAACTCAGCTATGTTCTGCGCTCCCTGCTGGCGATCTTGGGGGTTGTGTACGCGCTTTGGGCCTGGTTTACCCCCGCGTTGCTTTTAGTGAAAACTCAACGACTCTACAAGGATTCTGGGCATTTCAAGCGTTGAGGTCTTAGCACCCGATCGCGCGCGAGCGCGTATGTCATCATTATTCTCTGCGTTAAACTTGGGCCATTGTCAGAGAAAAGGACAAGACGTGCCACACTTGGTGACATCTCGGTCTGCTCAAGATTACGGCTCACGGCCATGCTATGGTGAACTGATTGCCATAATCGCGGCCGGGGGGCTGCACGTTGCGGCAGAAGTCGCGGTGTCATCGACTGCCGCTCGACTTTTCAACGTAGGTGTGGCAATCGTGTTCCTGTCTTACGTCACCTGGCGCGCCAGTAGGACTAGCCAGGTTGTGCGGATTTGGGGAATGCAATTCGGGGCTTTTTGGCCTGCGCTCAAACTGCAACTTGTGTTTGGGGTACCCGCGATGGCAATCCTCGTTGCGTGGGGTATTCACTCCAATTTATTTCCTCCGCCTCGAACATTTTGGTTGGCCGTCGTGCTGTACCCCGTATGGGGCATTGCGCAACAATTTGCACTGCAAAACCTGCTGGCAAGGAATCTACGAACCTTGGTTCGTCCACGGGTCGTTCGTGCGCTGCTCGCCGCTGGTTTGTTTGGGTTGGCACATGTGCCGCTGATTCCCATTGTGGTGCTCACGTTGGTGGGCGGCTTCTTCCTTACATGGATCTATGAACATCGCCCCAACCTATGGGCAGCCGGTTGCGTCCACGGCGTGTTAGGAGCGATGGCGTTTTATTTTGTATTGGGAAAAGACCCTGGTGCACGACTATTGCAGTTTATCTTTGGTTAGTTTCGTTGGAGGTACAGGCGGTCTCCCGCCAACTTCTTCTTTATGTCACCACGCTACGCCGTAGTGACCAACTCAACAGTGGCGGCGTGACCAGCGTCGTGACCATCACCATGACCACAATCGCCGTGTAGACTGCCGAGTTAATGACTGGTCGGCCGTTTTCGGTTAGTCCCTGGCCGATCGCGGCGAAAATCAGTCCCACTTCGCCGCGCGGGATCATGCCGATGCCGACCGAGAGACGGTCCGCGCCGCCGCCGACCACACCGAGCGAACACGCCTGCTTGCCGATGACGGCGGCAATGGTAATGCCGGCGGCCAACAGCAGCACCGATGGATCGAGGAAGCTCCGCAGATCGACTTGGAAGCCCATCATCACGAAGAAAATTGGCACTAGCAGCGTCGTAATAGGCAACACCCAATCTTCGAGCGACCGCTCGTCGCTAGCTCGAAGCCGCTCGTAATGCTTCTCGTCGAGAATCAGTCCGGCGGCGAACGCACCGATGATCGGGGCCAGGCCCATGAGACTTGCGACCCATGACATTCCGAAGCAGAAGACAAGTCCTGTGATGACGAGCATGCCATGCACTCGCAGCAGGGCGGCGATGCGGAAGAGCCGCGAACTGAGCCATTCACCCACAACGACGGCACCAACCAGGAACCCAATGGCCTTGCCGACGATGATGAGCACTTCCTGCGGGCTGGCCGTGCCCTGCACGATGATCGCCTGAACGACGGCGAGTACGATCAGCCCCAGCACGTCGTCGATGACCGCCGCGCCGAGGACGATCTTCGCCTCGGCAGTGTCGGTCTTCCCAAGATCCTTGAGCACGCGGGCCGTGATGCCTACGCTGGTCGCGCACAACGTCGCGCCGATGAACAGGTG
>CAZFLF010000204.1:0-9014 GCA_964519825.1 uncultured Pirellulaceae bacterium
GAGCCATGTTCCAACATCTGCCTCCTGGAGTCGAGTGACAAATTTGCGGGTCATTAGAACCGTCGAGGCACAGGTGAACAAGGCTTGTGCCCGAGTAGCCGGTTGGGAAGAATGTCCCGTAATAAAAAAATCCCTCTCAGGAGATTCGCATGCGCTCCGATGCTTCTCGTTGGTTACTCCTGTGCTGCGGCGGGTTCGTTTCGCTGATGCTTTCTGCGCTGGCTGTTCGCCCCTGCGCCGCGAACGAGAACGACGATGCGCCGCAGACATCCCAGGCAAAAATTGTCCTGAACACGCGAATCAGAGTTCGCGAAGGTGATTCGGATCGCGTCAACGTGTCGGAGAAACAGGTCGCCTGGGGCGCTAGCAAAACGGCGCTCGTCATTTGCGATATGTGGGACCAGCACTGGTGCCGCGGAGCTACTTCGCGCGTGGCGGAGATGGCGCCGCGGATGAACGAGGTGGTCACGGCGGCACGCGACAAAGGAGTGTTAATCATCCACTGTCCGAGCAGTTGCATGAGCTTTTACAAAGACACGCCTATGCGACTGTTGGCTCAACGAGCACCCTCCGTTCCGACCAAGGTTCCGCTGCAAAATTGGTGCAAGCTCGACCCAATGCATGAATCGCCGTTGCCGATTGACGATAGCGACGGCGGCTGCGACTGCTGGCCGGCTTGTGCGCACGGTGCTCCGTGGAAGCGTCAAATCGCCACCATCGAGATCCGGGAAAACGATGCCGTGACCGACAGTGGTGAGGCCTACTTCCTGATGAAACAACGCGGAATTGACAATGTCATCGTGATGGGTGTGCATACCAACATGTGCGTGCTCGGACGGCCGTTTTCGATTCGGCAGATGGTGTATCAGGGACAAAACGTTGTTCTGATGCGCGACATGACCGACACGATGTACAACTCCCGCCGCGTACCGTACGTGCCCCATGTACGCGGGACCGATCTGGTGACTAATCACATCGAGCAACACTGGTGTCCGACAATTACTTCAACCGATTTTACGGGGAAACCTGCGTTTCACTTTTCGGAAGCGGATCGACCGCACGTCGTGTTCATGATCAGCGAACCGGAATACAACACCAAAGAAACCCTGTCGAAGTTCGCCAAGGGACAACTGGAGCCGCGCGGCATGCGCTGCACGATCGTCCACGCGGATGAGGCAGATGGAAATATTTTTCCCGGTCTGGAGTTCCTGAAGACCGCCGATTTGCTGTTCCTGAGCGTGCGGCGCCGGTCGCCAAAGACCGAGCAACTGGCGCTCGTGCGCGAGTATCTCGACTCGGGCAAGCCGCTGGTCGGAATCCGCACGGCGAGCCACGCTTTTCATACTCGTGGCCAGCATCCCGAAGGGCATGCCGAGTGGCAGGAACTGGATCAAGCCGTGCTCGGCGGGAATTACACCGGGCACCACGGCGATGGGAAGTTGGCGCAGCTATCGGTTGCGGACGGAGTACGGGAACATCCGATCTTGAACGGCGTGTCGCTTGCGTCACTCGTGGGACACGGCTCGCTCTACAAAGTAAGTCCACTGGCCAAGTCGACGTCGACCCTGTTGATCGGCACGATTCCCGAGCAGTCCGCCGAGCCGGTCGCTTGGACCAACACCTACCAAAAAGGACGCGTTTTCTACACGTCGCTCGGACATCCAGACGATTTCAATCAGCCGGATTTCAACAAGCTATTGGTCAATGCAGTTTTTTGGGCAATCAACAAGCACTGAGCAATCCATGTTTCACAATCGCTGGGGTGTTCGATTCGGAAAAACAAGCCTTCGTTTGCTGGGGGCAATTGCTCTTGTCGTCGGGATCGGTGTAGGGGGAGTGGTCTGGTGGCGCCAATCGGCGCCGAACCCAATTCCGAATGGTGGGAAGGGGGAAAATGGCCTGTCGATTGAGGAACTTGCCAGGGCCGTCACCCAGGCGCGAATCGCAATCGGCCATCTGGAGAACGAGAAGTTTGCCGAAGCCGATCAGATATTTGCCGAATTGCTCGCCAAGCTCCCGCACGAACCGCTCGTGGCGCGCGACCTGGCGATCGGTCGTGTGCTGACGTTGGAAAGCACAAAGGGCGACATCGCCGTCGAGAGTGTTCAGCAAGCGCTCGACGCGTTGGCGAAAGTCGAGCCGGAATCGCCCGTCACCAATTGGCTCGTCGCCCGAGCGAATTTGAAGCTGGCCGAAAAGAACATTGGCACCGAGTCGGGCCGGACTTATCACGCGGCCGCACTGCAACAACTTCGCGAAGCCACGCGGCGCGATCCTAGCAACGCGGCATTTTGGTATCAAACCTACGAAGGATGCAAACTTTCGGACGATGACGCCGTCCAAGAGGAAGGCTTCCAAGCTCTCGATCATGCTTATCGGGCCGCACCCACCAACCTGCGACTCGCGCTGGAATGGCTATACGACCGTGCCTCGGCCAAGGATCCGAAACTGGCCAAGTCAATTGCCGGGATACGTGCGTTGATCGAACCTATCGCCCCGGGTGTGAAACGCCGCACCAATTACAACGTGCTGGAGTACTTTGATCAGTTACAGGACGCCGTGGAGAAACAACAGTGGGATTCGGCGAAGGGAGCTGCGACAAAGATTCGGAATATCTTGAACAGCGAAGAACTCACGCGCAGCGACTTACGGCGGATCCAGAAGAATCCACTCGAATTCGTGATTCATGACTTCAGCCCAACGGTTCGCCAAGCACTTGCCACCTCGCTAGCCGCGGCTCCGCCGGGAATTGAAGTTAAGTTTGTGCCGGCTTGGGGTGCACAGGAGCAACCGTCCGCTGTACTCGACGCTAAGCTCGTCGATTTCGATCTCGATGGCCAATCGGAACTCGTCGTGCTCGAAGCCGCCATGATTAAAGTGTTGCGATTGGAGCCGGATGGCCGGATCGGCGCGGTATTGGTCACGGCGGCGGTCCCGCCCGGGATGCGGCAATTGCTCATTGCGGATCTCGATCGCGATACCGTCGTAACCGCCGGCACCGCCAAAGCTGCCGAAAAGCTGCCAGATCACAAGTTTCCGTTTTACGATGCGGACCCCGATGTTGTCACTTACGGCACGGGTGGCGTTCGCGTGCTGAAGAATCAGCTCGCCGACGATGGTCAGACCAGGACTCTGGAGGTCGTGCCCCAGGACGCACCGTTCGAGGCGATTCGCAATATCCTCACGGGCGGACTCGTTGACATCGACCACGACGGCGATCTCGATGCGATTTTGTCCGTGGATGGTCGCGTCCAAGTCTGGTGGAATCGCGACAACTTGACGTTCGAAGACGTAACCGTTTGGTCGCAATTGCCACCCCCGGAAATGCGCGTCGAAACACTGTCCATGGTCGATTGGGATCGCGACGTTGACACTGACGTTGTTGTTGGCGGGGCCGGGATGAAACAATCCGGGGTGCTCGAAAACCTGCGGCATGGCCAAGTGCGTTGGCGGGCGTTCGATGAAGATTTCTCCGAACTCGGGAACGCGGTCAACCTGACGGCTTGCGAAATCGACGGAAACGCCTCGTGGGATTTTGTGGCGGTTGGCCCCAGCGGTGTGAAAGTCCTGCTCACAACGACGATTCCCGCAAAATCCGTCGCCAAACTGCGAGCCACCACCGTGGCAGCAAGTTCGTTCCAACATGCGACGGTATTCGACTATGACAACGATGGTTCGACCGACTTGCTTGCAACTGGCGACGGCGATCCTGTCCTGCTCCGCGGCCAGCCTGAGGGATCCTTGTCAGCTGCGGTGGGCGTCCTGCCGGCGTCCGCCAGGTTCGCCGTTTCTGACGCAGTGGATGCGGACGGCGACGGCGATCTCGATCTGCTCACGCTCGCTGACGGCAAGCTCTCTCTTCTGCGGAACGACGGCGGTAATAAGAACCATTGGCTGAGCGTTCGCGTCCGCGGAGAAGCCGAGGACAAAAGTGGTCGCGTCAACCACTTCGGACTCGGTAGCGTGCTGGAGTTGATGTCGGGAATGCGCTATCAGGCTCAAACGGCTCAGCGACAGACAGAGCATTTCGGGCTCGGTGATACTGCGCAAGCCGACGTCTTGCGCGTGCTGTTTACCAATGGCATTCCGCAATCGATTGTCCAACCCACGGCCGATCAAATCGTCAGCGAGAAAATGGTCAACAAGGGATCGTGTCCGTTTGTATATGGTTGGAATGGCCAACGGTTCGAGTTCGTAACCGACCTGTGCTGGAACGCTCCGCTCGGATTGCAGTTGGCCGACGGGGTAATCGCCAAGGATCGACCGTGGGAGTACTTGAAAATTCGCGGCGATCAATTGATTGCGCAGGACGGCTACTACGAACTGCGCATCACGGAAGAGTTGTGGGAAGCTGGATACTTCGACCAGGTTGAATTGATCGCGGTAGATCACCCGGACAACGTCGAAGTCTACACGAATGAAAAGGTCGGTCCGGCGGAGATATCCGAGCGGTTCGTACACACCGTTCGCAATCGTCGACAGCTTGTCGCCGCGCGCAATCATCGCGGGCGTGATCTCTTGCCGGCGCTGGCCCATGCGGATGGTGAAATGGCCGTACCCTTCGACCGGACCCTGCGGAAGGGACGAGCCGAGGATCATTATCTCGAAATTGACCTGGGGCAGCTTGCTGATCCGCGGCGAATCACCCTCTTCCTGACTGGATGGATTCAGCCGGGTGACACGTCGCTGAGCGTAGCGGCCTCGCACAATCCCGAACTGTCGCCGGGACAGCCCCCCAGCATCTGGACGCCGGACGCCAGCGGCGAATGGAAACAGACGGTCCCTTTCATGGGTTTTCCTGGTGGCAAGCCCAAGACGATCGCGGTCGACCTGTCCCGTGCGTTTCAGTCCCACGATTATCGTTTGCGAATCGCGACCAACTTCGAGTTGTACTGGGACGAAGCTTTTTTCACTGTGGACGAAGAGCCGGGCGAGATCCGGCAGACGACTCTGCCACTGGTATCCGCCGACTTGCACTTCCGCGGATTCTCGGCCGTCACACCGTTTGATGGCTCGCGGCCCGAGACGTTTGACTACAACCGATGCGACAAGTCGCCAAGTTGGCCTCCCATGCAGGGTCGCTTCACTCGGTACGGCCCGGTCAAGGAGTTGCTCACCGGTACCGATCGACGATTAGTCGTGCTGGCCGCCGGAGACGAATTGACGGTACGGTTCGCCGCTCCACCAGCGCCTGCGGCGGGGTGGGCCCGTGACTTCCTGATGTACAACGTCGGTTGGGACAAGGACGCCGATTTGAACACGGTCGTCGGGCAGACCGTTGAACCGCTGCCGTTCGTCGGCATGTCTGGGTATCCTTACGTGTTGGGGCCTGCGGACGGCGATGACGCCGATCAGGCCAATGCGGAGTTTGCACGTTATCTGCTGGAATACCAGACACGTGAAACAACGCCGTCCCGGTTCTGGCGCCATTGGTTCGAGCCACGCTAGAGTCTTGTTGACTTTCACCGCCGGGGGCGTGCATCTTTCGAAATTTCGGGCAAAGCCCGCGTTGGGAGTTGAGATGTCGACGACACGACAGACCGCGTCTTTTTTGATGCGGCGGTTTGAAGAGGCCGGTCTGCGCCCCGATACGCGCAAGGGACAGAACTTTCTCGTCGACCTCAATCTGCTCAACATCCTGGCAGACTCGGCCGAATTGGGACCCCAAGACGTCGTATTGGAAGTCGGCACCGGCTTAGGTTCGCTGACCGCGCTCATGGCTTCTCGCGTCGCCGCGATCGTAACCGTCGAGATCGACGCACACGTGCAACGGCTCGCCATGGAGGAGTTGGTGAATTGTTCCAATGTCACTCTGCTGCATCAGGATGCTCTGCGGAATAAAAATAACCTGCACCCCAAAGTGATGGCGGCAGTCCAGGAAAAACTGGCGGCTGTTCCTGGCAGTCGATTCAAGCTCGTATCCAATTTGCCCTACTGCATTGCCACCCCTGTGATTTCGAACTTGCTGTCGACGGAAATCACCCCCACTTCCATGACGGTTACGATCCAGAAGGAATTGGGGGATCGCCTCATCGCTCGTCCGAGAACCAAGGATTACAGCGCACTGAGCATCTGGGTCCAGAGCCAGTGCGAGGCCAAGATTCTTCGAGTGATGCCGCCGGACGTCTTCTGGCCGCGTCCCAAAGTCCAATCCGCGATCGTGCAACTCGTTCCGAACGCCGAAAAGAAGGCCAACATTCCCGATCCTGGCTTCTTTCATTCGTTCGTGAGGTCGATGTTCTTTCACCGGCGGAAGTTTTTGCGGAGCGAGCTGGTGAGCGCTTTCAAGGAACACTTCGACAAGCCGACAGTCGATGCGGTAATGGCCGAGTTGGGTCTAGCGCCCAACGCCCGCGCCGAGGAACTGTCGGTCGAAACGATGCTGCAACTCTGTGAAGCCGTCCGTCGCCGTCTGCCCGTTGTTATACCCGTCTGAAGAAGTTTCTTTTGCGAATCGTGCTGGGCAATTACACTGTGTGATACCTACACTGTGCAGTACCGTGAACGGGTACGAGAATGAGACAATTGCAGTTGAAAAATCGATGTGGCAGCCGCGACACCGCGAAGGCCGACCAACCGGACAAGGACGCCCCGGGAATGACCACCCGAGCGGTTTTGGCTTTGGCCTCATTTTTTCCTCCTCCCAATCGGATTCCAATGTCTGAGAATTCGCAGATGAAATTCGTGGAGATGACTGGCCGCACGCTCGGCAAGCTCATCACTGTGAAGGAACTCCATTCCCACAACCTGATGGCTGCCGGTGTGAACAACGACTCGATCGTTCGCGTCAATCAGCAAGGGGACATTGAGGTCCGCCGGCAAGATCGGTGGGACATCATTGGCGGGTTGCTTGGCAAATACGACGATCGCATTCGTGAAGTCACCGGCCTGGATTGGGCCTAGACCGCACCCTACGATGGCGGTTCGCCTGAATCAGTTATTCCGGAAGTGCCTGCATGCCTGGTGGCGGCCACGGTCTTCAAAACCGCTGGGTCTGGCGTTAAGCGCCGGACCGGTGGGTTCGATTCCCATGCACTTCCGTTAGTCCTTTCGCAGTAATGAGTTGCGTCTCGCGAGAACTCGCAAGAACAACGTGATTGTCAGGGTTCGAGCGAGTGTCGTGCGAGTCGCGGCGAGTTGCCGCGTGCGCGTGCTGCGCCGCTTTCTGTGCGCTCGGTGCGCCGCTTTCTGCGCCGCCGTCGCGGGCCGCCCGTTCGAAGTCGGAATCGGTGACGGTCCAATAATGTTTCTGCGCCACGAGCGTACTGTGCCCCAGCCAAGCCGCGGCTACGTGCGACGGATAATCCGCCGCTAGTTCCGTTGCCCGACTTGCGCGCAGGTTGTGCGTGATGCGGGGCCAGGGGGTCAAGCCGGCCTGCTTAATGATCCGCTTCAGCTGTGTGCGAAGATTGGAGTTATCGCGGTACCCGGTGATAACCGATGCCGTTCCCGGCTCTGCCGCGTCAAATACAGCTTCCAAATATGGCCGTAACTCAGGGAAGAGCGGAACGACTCGCGATTCGTGGCCAGCGTGCCGTGCCGTCTTCGATGAATGAACCGTCATCCGGTTACGCTCCCAATCCACATCCGCCCAGGTCAACGCCAAATGCTCGGACGGGCACCGCAGTCCACCATATCGACTCAGGGCGATAAGCAGCCGCCATTCAGCATTCGGGGCCTTGTCCAGGATTTTGGTGGTTTCTTCGCGGGTTACAAAATACTGCCGCGCGGCATTGCCGACTGGAGCGGAAACCAACTTGGCGAAGGGGTTGGCAGGAATCAATTCGTGGTCAATAGCTTGTGCGAAGAAATGCTTGGCAAACCCGCAATGTTTGCGTACCGTTGCGTCGGCGAGCTTCTTGGCGACGAGCGATAATCGCCAGTCGGCCGCATCGCCACGAGTGATCTCGTCAAGTGGCTTGTTCGCCCCGAAGTGTGCCGACAACAAACGCAGAGTCTGTCGCCAAATTCGGCGCGTGTGGGGTGAAACGTCATTCCGGCGCTCGATGTAGGATTCAATGAAGGCGTCCAGCGTGATCGCCGCCTTCGGTTCGCGATTGGGAATCAACCCTACGCGCGCCAGCTTTTTGGCCATCCGAGCATCAAGTTCAGCTAGCCAACTGGCCGAATCGGCTTCGAGCGCGTGGCCGGTCAGTTTCGCGGCCAATAGTTGTTCGACGCGGAACTTGACCGCTTCCGCCGCGCGTTGTGACACCTTGCCGAGCCGTATCGTCGGCCGCTTGCCGTTTGGAGAGACGAAAAGAATCCGCCGATTGCCGTTGGGGTCACGTGCAATGCTCGCCATAAGTCACTTTTCTTTCTTTGTGGGCTTACGCCCCAGGTTGATTGTCAGTTGCAAACATTCGCCCAGGGCGTTCACAGCTTCCATCGAAAGCCCGCGCTGGCCCAGGTAAAACTTGCTCAGAGTCGCTTCGCTGATGCCGGATTCCTTGGCGATGCGGTACCGCGTGATGCCGGAATCGTCGATTGCCTGCCGCAATTGATCGGTCAGCTTTTGGGTTTGTTTCTTCGCCATGCTGGGATCATAGACGATACTATTCGTTGTGTCTAGTATAGGTCACGCCGACACTTTCAACGTCATAGGAAAGCCAGTCTGCCGGAAGGCATTTTCAAAGGCTCGCACCACGTACGAGATGCCGCGCGGTGTGGTGAAGATCGCGTCGTGCAGCGTCAACACGAACAGCCGGGGATACCGCGTCAGCAAGTCGGCGGCAACGGTCTCGATGACGAGTTTGGATTCCTCGCGCTGCAACTGGCGAATCAGATTGGCGTGTTCCCAGCCTTCGCGGTTGACTGTGCGGATGAATCGGTAGACCGACGGGAACAGTTCGCGGAACACGTCCTCAACATCGCTGGGGTATTCAGCACCGTCCGGGTTTGCCTTTCGCTTCGCCACTACGTCCGCCAGGAACCGTTTTTTCAATTGCTCGCGCGTCAAATTGGGACATGACCCAATTTGGAGTTTTTGGAGCATGAAGTCGTAAAACGTGCCG